>JAFGID010000231.1 GCA_016929735.1 Ignavibacteriales bacterium
AGGGAAAATGTTTAAGTTTTTCTTTGGAACCAGCCTTTTTTCAAATAAAATTTTTCAGGGAAATATACAGGATAAAAGTGTACAACAAAATCCTGAAACCATTGAATTCCTCACGCAAGTTTTAGAGAAAAAATTGAGAATAATCAGCAATCTTCAATTCCAAATTTTTTACTATAACAGTAATTTATGGGAGATATACAAAGTATAGATATCATATAACTGTTTTTCCAGGAGGATATATTCAATTATGACAAGACAAAAATATCACCAATTACCTGATATACCTAATAGTTGTGCGCCATGTTTTTGACTAAAATAGTTCTATATCATAAAAAAAAGGAGATGTTATGTCGGCAATTGAATTCTTGATGTCAGGTGGAATGGCTTCTACAGGAGGAGATCTTCCAAACGATCAAAAACAAATATGCAATCAATTTATAAAAAAATATGGGAATTCTGTTGGCAAGTTAGGACGGGTACTTCAAATACCAGCAAGCAACTTATCAATTTTTAAAATGAATTTTCTTTTCATAGGAAAGGACATCTCTACGTATCACTTCGTTTTCGTTGATAAACCCGGTGGAAATACTATCAAATATAAAGACTTGTCTACATATGGAAACCTAAACACACAGCAATTGATTCATCAAATTAGAATTGAAATTGGGGAGGTTCATTGGGCATTTGCTCTTCCTATCTCAAAAATTGCAGCCATACCTGATTCTGAGATTGAAGAATTAGCAAAACAATATATAAATGCAATAATGGGCGCTCTTCAGAAAAAAACTGAGAAAATATCTGATAACGCCATTAATATTCCTGAAATTGCAAGAGAAATTGAGTCTTTTCGTGCAGACTATCCAGAAGGAACTAAAACAGCGTTTATTATTATGCAGTTTACCAGCACCAAAGCTCACGATAATATTATTACAACGATAAAAACAACTTTATGTAAACATAATGTAACTGGACTTCGTGCAGATGACAAGGAATATTCTGATGATTTATTCTCAAACATTAAAACGTATATGCATTGCTGCGATTTCGGAATAAGTGTTTTTGAAAGAATCACTGAAGATGATTTTAATCCAAATGTATCAATTGAAGTAGGGTACATGCTTGGCTTACGAAAAAAAGTCTGCTTACTAAAAGACAACACATTGAAAAACTTGCCAACAGACCTGATGGGAAAATTATACAAACCATTTGATCCACAAGACATTGAAAAGACATTACCGACACAACTTGAAAAATGGATGAAAGACAGAGGTATGATATAGAAATGTCAAGAACATGAGCGCACAACAGCCTTTATATGCTCCGCTCCTCACGCCCTATGGACGCTCAGGTGCTCGGCCTTCGGCACATTGCCCTTTGGCACGCTTTATCTCGGCAACAAAAGCTACCCTATTTTACAAAACCTGAAAGTATTATAAAGTGCTTAAAGAAAAAAAACGAAGTTGCCAAAAAGCGCGCCAATCACCGGAGACGACCGGGCAACATCAAAAAAGCCGAAACGTTGTTTGCAATAGCTGCAATAAATTAAACTAAGAGGAAATGAATTATGAAAGAATTCCCAAAATTTATGAAAAATAAAATGAATTTAATTCCTGATTCAGAACAAAACACGAAAGATATTGAAGGATATTATTTTGAAGGAAAAGATGGAAGTCAAATGGCGTATTGGACCTGTTATTCAGATAAAATTTCAAAAAAGCATACTCATCAATTTGATGAATATATGATTTGTATAGGTGGTCAGTATATTGTTTATATAGAAAATAAAAAATATATACTCAATCCGGGTGATGAATTGTATATCGAAAAAGGAAAGGAGCAATGGGGCGAGTGCAAAGCGGGAACAAGAACAATCCATGTGTTTGGTGGACAAAGAATGAAGAAAAGTGGATAACAAGATTTTGCAGCAACTTCGCCTATTCACGAAACGTTAGAGGTAATATTTCAATTAAATTATACAATTTTAATAATGTATAGAATACCATTCATCTATTCGGAAAAAAAAAATGACTGGATTAACTACTATAATAATTTTAGGCAACTATATACAACAAGGCACCAAGCAAGTGATTTGCAATCTTCTCATCCATATCTAACCCATCATTATTGCGCAACATAATCATATTTTCAAATTTTTGCAACAAACAGTGTTTATTGTTGATTTCAGTATAATTATAATTTTGAAGAGAAATTTGGAAGAATTTTTAATAATAATTTGATCAGGAATTTTGAAGCAAAAAATTGTTATTAAAAATTTTGGAATTCAAAGTTCAAAGCAAAAATTTAAAAAGTGTTGATTTTGGAATCATAACTTCCAAAATATTAAACAATTTGGAATTACATATATTTGAAGCAAAATTTTGTTTTGAGAATTACTTGTCAAAAAATAAACCAAAATTTAAGCAAAAAATTCAATCAATTTGTAATTACTTTATGAACGGAAATTTTTTATTCAACTTAAAAACAATTTGGAGGTTATTGTGTATAAAGAAATGGTTGTAATAACAATAAAAGCAGGAACATTGATAAAAATAAATGGTATACCGTTATGGTTAAAAAATGATACTGAATTTGAAATTGATAAAAATAGTATCGATCTAATTACTTGGAAACAAAAAAATACCAATTTTAATTATTTGGAAAATGAGAATAAATTTATTGAAAATTCAACAATAGAAAATATTTTCGATTCGTTCAATAAATTCTTTGAAGGTAAAGCACAAATATCTGTAAATAATAAGAATATCAGAATAACTATTGGTACACTAACAATGAGTATAAAATGTCTTATTGGAGGTGAAAATAATCCTTAAATTCATAAAAGAAGTAAATATTATTTTGATTTTACGGTTCAGTTTTTGATGTCTTATAATAAACATAAACAATATCGGAATCATCATCACCTCCTCCTGTATCACCATCGCAACCATCTTCAAGTAGAATCGATTCAATAATACGAGCATCATTAATACTGGCACATTACCAAAAACGAAATCTACCATTTTCTTTCGAAACTTTGTGATCCCCAAATAATCTTTTTTCTGTATTTTTTGTGATACCACAGTACCAAGAAAAATAATCTTCATTATAATTTTCAATATATTCTTTAATTTCACAAATAATATCAATTGCAAGTTTATTCATAACCCAACCCTAATTTTTCAGCGACAGTGACCTCAAAGCGAAGAGGTAATTTACTATCGAGCAAGGCAAATAGTATAATACATTAAGGAGGTCGCCATTGGAACCAATAACAAACCCAAAAAAAGAGTGCATAAAACTGACACCGGAACAGTTGTACGAAGTGTATCTGGAATGCAATGTTCCTGGTGCTCCTGTAAAAGCAATACTGGAGAGATACGGATTGAGTCCGTGGGATTTAGTTTCCATGCGGAAGAAGGCGAAGGCTGCTGTGATAGAGGCGCTTTCCCGTACGGGAAAGCCGGGCCGGAAGCAACAGACCATTCCTGTGGAGAGGTATCAGAAAGTATCCAAGGAGCTGGAAGAGACCAAGGATGCGCTTGCTGCGGTAGGACACGAACTTGCCTTGCTAAAAAAAAGGACGAGTTAGGCCTAAAAGGTTTATTGAGAGGTCATTTCAGCCAAGATATAAAAAAAGCTGTGGTCTCCATCA
>JAFGID010000232.1 GCA_016929735.1 Ignavibacteriales bacterium
AAGATTAGATGAAAACGAAAAACCTGAGAAAATAGTTTTTACTATTATTACTGATGGAATGGAGAACAGCAGTAGAGAATTTACTAAAGAAAAGATTAAACAAATGATTGAAGAAAAAGAAAAATTGAACTGGAATTTTGTCTATTTAAGTGCTGACATGAATGCAATTGATGAAGCCGAACACTTGGGATTTTATAAAGATAGAGTAATGGGATATGATAAAGACTCAACTGGTGTATATAATATGGTTTCATCATTTTCTGAAAAAATTTTTAGATTGAGGAGTATGAATAAGATTTATGATAAAATAGTCTTTGAAGATAGCGACAGAGAAAAACAGGATATTGAAAAGGATAGAAAATAATAACTCAAGTGAGATGGGAATACATTTAATTTTGAATAATTGTAAAATTAAATTTATAACCATTCTAGACTAAAAATGAAATATAATATTATAATTTATTTGATAGTAATACAAATATTATATTTATTAACAAAAAAAGGAATGATATTATTCATCCCTTTTTTGTTGAGGCGGCGATCGGATTCGAACCGATGAATAAAGGTTTTGCAGACCTTCGCCTTAAACCACTTGGCAACGCCGCCGTAAAAAAATAAAATCCACATTGGTGGATAAAGAACAGAGCGGGAGACGGGACTCGAACCCGCGACATTCACGTTGGCAACGTGATGCTCTACCAACTGAGCTACTCCCGCATAACTCAAAATTCGGGCTTCAAATATAAAGCAATTTTTCTAATAATTCAAATATTTACTTTAAAAATCTTAAATTTGCACTTAAAATATTTATTTACATGTACGAACACGAAAGAGAGAAATTAATAAACTCGCTACGTAAAAAGAATATTACAGATAAAGAAGTTCTAAAAGCGATGTTAAAAGTTCATAGGCATTTGTTTGTTCCTTCTGCGATGATTAATCATGCATATGATGATGTTCCTCTGCCAATCGGATTTGATCAAACAATTTCTCAACCGTATACTGTTGCTTTTATGACACAATTGTTAAGATTAAAAGATGGATGTAAAGTCTTAGAAATAGGAACTGGCTCGGGTTATCAAGCAGCAATTTTATATGAAATGGGAATGAAAGTTTTTTCGATTGAAAGAAATTTTGAGTTATTCAACACAACACGCAAATTACTAGAAGCTTTAGAATATCGTGTTGCACTTAAATGTGGCGATGGTTCAATTGGATGGAGTGAATTTGCTCCGTATGACGGGATAATAGTGACAGCTGGGAGTCCACAAATTCCCAAAAGTCTAAAAAAACAACTTGCCGAAAACGGTAGATTGGTTATTCCAGTAGGTGATAGATTTACGCAATCACTATTTATTGTAACTCGAGAAAAAGATGATTTTAGAATAGAAGAAGAACCAAGTTTCAGATTTGTTCCACTTATTGGTAGAGAAGGGTGGAAAGAAAGGTAATCGTTTTAGTAGGACCAACTTGTTCGGGCAAAACTACTCTTAGTTTATTACTTGCTGAAAAATTAAAAACTGAAATAATATCTGCAGACAGCAGGCAGATATTTAAACAAATAAGCATTGGGACAGCAAAACCCAATAAGCTTGAATTAAAAAAAGTCACACATTATTTCATTGACTATTTAAATTTGGATGATGATTTTAATGTAAGTAAATTTGAAAAAGAAGCACTTGAAATTATTGACAAGTTGTTAAAAACAGGTAAAATTCCAATTGTTGTTGGTGGTTCAGGATTATACATAAAAGCAGTTGTGGATGGAATTTTTAATAATGTTGATGTACCTAATGAAATAAGAAACTCGATTCTCGAAGAGAGAAATAAATTTGGTAATGATTATATCTATCAAAAACTTAAACGGGTTGATTCTGTCACAGCAGAAAAATTATTGCCACAAAATTGGAAAAGAGTTTTAAGGGCATTAGAAGTTTTTTGTTTTACTGGAAAACCGATATGGCAATTTCAGAATGAGTATGTCAGAAAAAATGAAAATGAATCTATACAATTTGGATTATTGTGGGAGCGTTCAATTTTATATGAGAATGTTAACTCTAGAGTTGATAAAATGATTTCTGAAGGGCTGGTAGAAGAAGTAAAGGAAATATTAAAAAATTATAATAAAAAATTAAATTCATTAAACACAGTTGGATACAAGGAGATAATAGAATGCCTCGAAGGGAAAATTTCTTTAGAAAAAGCGATTGAATTGATAAAAAGAAATACTCGTCATTATGCTAAACGTCAAATAACTTGGTTTAATAAAGATAAGAGAATAAATTGGATACCAATTTCTTCTATTAATGAATTGGGAAAAATAGCAGAGATAATAATTCAAAAAATCAAAAATTAAAATATAGGAGTTAAAAATGTTTGAAGAACAAGTAAAAATTTTACAAGATTACAAAGAAAAGATTGATGCACTACGAGGTTATCTTTAAAGTAGATAGCAAAGAAAAAAGAATAGTAGAAATTACAAATGAAAGTGAGGCGAGTAGTTTCTGGGGTAATCAACAGAATGCACAGAAGGTTTTAAAAGAAAAAAAATCTCTTCAAGATTGGGTTGATTTATGGAATGGTTTAATAAACAAGTATCATAATCTTAAAGAATATTTTGAAATTGCTGAACTTGAGCAAGATGAAAAGCTCTTTCCAGAAATTGAGAATGAGTTAGATGATTTGAGAAATGCGATTGAAGATGTTGAGCTGAAAAGTATGCTGGGCGGAGAAGATGATAACAATGATTGTATATTGACAATTCACTCTGGAGCAGGAGGAACAGAGGCGCAGGACTGGGCTGATATGCTAATGCGAATGTATAGACGATGGGGAGAAGAGAATGGTTATAGTATGTCGATAATAGATATACTTGAGGGTGACGGTGCAGGTATAAAGAGTGCTACAATTGAAGTAGTTGGTAATTTTGCATATGGATATTTGAAAGCAGAAAATGGTGTTCATCGCCTGGTTCGTATTTCTCCATTTGATGCAAATAAGAAAAGACATACTTCCTTTGCTTCAGTTTTTGTTTATCCCGAAATTGATGATGATATAGAAATTGAAATAAATCCGGTAGACCTAAGAATTGACACATATCGCTCTGGTGGCAAAGGAGGTCAAAACGTTAATAAAGTGGAAACTGCTGTTAGAATTACTCATATTCCAACTAACACTGTCGCTGCGTGTCAGAGTGAGCGTTCTCAATCCCAGAATAAGGTAAATGCAATGAAATTGCTTCGGGCTAAATTGTATAAAATTGAGAAAGATAAATTGGAAGAAGAAGCAAACAAACTTGAGAGTAGTAAAATGAAAATCGAGTGGGGGAGTCAAATACGTTCTTATGTTTTTCATCCTTACAATATGGTAAAGGATCATCGCACGAATGTTGAGACCTCCAATATTCAGGCAGTAATGGATGGAGATTTAAATGATTTTATTAAGGCATATTTGCTTAAATTTGCAAAGACGAATTAAAATTATTTTACCACTTAAGTTACTAAGAAACACTAAGGGGTTATTTATAATTTAAATTCCGTTATGTGTTAGAAATTTGTAATTTAATTGGAACTTGTCATTTGTGATTTGATATTTTTACTGGGGTTCCCAATGTTCTCCTTCGCAGGGAATAAAATCGGGAGTTGGATGTTTGTCGTGTTTCATACAGAGGACGGCTGTTGTATCAAAATGTTTACAAGAAGAGCATAGACTTGATTCAATTACTTTTTTATTGTGCTCAATGAATTTTCTGTATGCAATAAATGCTGGATAAAATACAATTACAAAAATGGATAGAGCAGTAATTATCCACCAGAACTTATATTCTATGTATTGAATTAAATACCACAAGGCAGGAATTAATATAAGAAGTCGAATTAATGCCCAGTAAATTATTGCACCCATAATGTAAAATATTGTATGATTAAATCTTAATTTTATATTTAAAAATAATAATTCATATAATAAAAAAATAGGATTATAACTTGGAACAAGAAAATAAAAACAAACCTAATCAACAGGATAGAAAAAATCCAAGGAAATTTTATTATACTAAAAGATACAAAAAACCATATCCAAAAACTCCTGAAAAACGTTCGACAATAATTCGAACAAAATTTAAAAAAATATCTATTGTTATTCCATTATTGGATGAAGAAGAATCACTAACTCCATTAACCCATGAGATCATTAAGATATGCAAGGGAATTAATGTTGATTATGAAATTATTTTTATTGATGATGGAAGTAAAGACAAATCTCTTGAAATAATTCGTAATTTAGCGAATAGATTTCACAAAGTGAAATATATTAGTTTCAGAAAGAATTATGGCAAATCAGCTGCACTTCACGTTGGCTTTAAGCATATTACGGGTGATGTTGTAATTACGATGGATGCTGATTTACAGGACGATCCGAATGAAATTCCAAACTTGTTGAAAAAACTTGAAGAAGGTTATGATCTCGTTTCAGGTTGGAAAAAGAAAAGGTATGACCCTTTCATAAAGAGGAATACATCAAAGTTTTTTAATTTTTTTACTCGCGTTATGACTGGAGTGAAACTTCACGATTTTAATTGTGGATTAAAAGCATATCGAAGCGAGGTTGTGAAGGATATAAAAATTTATGGTGAACTTCATCGTTACATACCAGCATTAGCAGGATGGAAAGGATTCAGGGTAGGAGAAATTCCAGTCAAACACCATCCACGT
>JAFGID010000233.1 GCA_016929735.1 Ignavibacteriales bacterium
CTTTTCTTTTCCGAATAGCTTTCTTACATCCTCTTCCACAGTCGCATCTAGCACACCTACCTTATGTCCTCTCTTTTTGTCTATCCACACTTCACCCTTCTTCAGCCTGCAATATTTTAAAAGCCTTTTTTCTAAATCTTTGTCAGTATCAATTCTTCCAAATGGTTCGAGCATATTTTTTCAACAAATATATTTCTTGTTTAATAATTGTTTTATATTCTTTATTTCATTTTTCAATCATGCTGACAGCATTAGAAGGACAAACCTGAAAACACAAAGAACAACCGCTGCATTTATTTTTATCAATTATGGATATTTTATCCTTCATTTCTATTGCCTGATAACCGCCGTCTTGGCAGGAGATGTAACACTTTCCGCACCCTTTACATTTGTCGGGGTCTATATATGCAATAACTTTATAATTCAAATCCAATTCACTATACTTTATTATTTTTTTATTTCCTAAACCTAAAAAGTCTTCAATTTTTTCAAAGTTATGCCAACTCATAAATTCTGTTAGTTCTTTTTTCATATTCCTCACAATGTCATATCCTTCGAGCATAACAGTAGTGCAAACTTGAACTACCGTTGCGCCGAGCAGTATAAATTCAGCAGCATCATAGCCATTGCAGATACCACCACCACCCATTACAGGCAAACCGGGTCTTTTAACTAAGTTACTGATACATTTTAGAGCGATAGGTTTTATTCCCGCACCGGAATATCCGCCTGCTGTTGTATATCCCGCTACAGATGCTTTCGGTTTGAGAGTTTTTAAGTCAAACCCCATAAGAGATGGAATCGTATTTATTGCACAAATACCGTCAGCCCCCGCCCCTGCAACTGCTTCGCCAATATAGGATATATCTGCAACTGCGGCTGTTAATTTTGGTATCAGTGGAATTTTGACTGACGGTTCGGCTTTTAACCATTCAACAATTTTTCCGCTATATTCTGCACTCTGTCCTATTGCAGCTCCTTTGCCTCTTTCGGGGTAGCCGTGTGGACACGAAAAATTTAATTCAAGCAAATCAACACCTGCCTGCTGGCAACCGATTGCCAACTCCAGCCAATTAGTCGGTTCCTTGGCATCTCCCATTATGCTTCCGATGACTACTTTATTCGGATAATTTTGTTTTAATTTTCTAATATCTTCATACCATTCATCAGGTGTTCGTTCGCTAAGCAATTCAATATTTTCGAAAGATATAATTCGTGAGCCGATTTTGTTGCTTGCGAATCGGTTGTGTAGATTATTTACAGGTTCTTTAATAAGTGTCTTAACAACAGCACCTGCCCATCCGGCGTCAAATGCTCTTGCCATCATATCATATTTTGCGGTAGGTGGTGCAGAAGCCAATACGAACGGATTCTCAAATTCAATAGATAAGAACTTTGTTGTAAGGTCCATATTACCTCTTAGTTATTATAAATATTCCAAGAAGCCATCATTTTGATTTCATCTTAATTTACAGCTCGTTATTCTTCTTACCAAAATAATTTTTAGTTTCCCAATAAATTATCCCACTCAATCCAAGTAATCCGATAAGATTTGGAATAGCCATTAACGCGTTCATTATATCAGCGAATGTCCATACAAGATTTAGATTACTAACTGCACCAATAAAAACCGCAATAACAAAAATTAATCTGTACGGTCTAATTGATTTTACACCGAGTAAATATTCCACGGATTTCTCACCATAATAGCACCATCCAAGAATTGTCGAATATGCAAAGAAAATAATTCCTAATGAAACAACAATATCACCCCATTCGCCGGGCAGGGCAGTTTTAAATGCAAGTGAAGTCAAAGGGACACCTGTAACTCCTGTTTCCAATACATCACTAACAAGAATCGCAAACCCAGTTAATGAACAAACAACAATTGTGTCAATAAAAGTTTGAGTCATCGAAACTAATGCTTGTGTAACCGGATGTTTTGTCTGAGCAGCGGCTGCTGCAATTGGAGCACTTCCCAAACCAGATTCGTTTGAGAATACACCTCGGGCAACCCCCATTCTGATTGTAAGCATAAGAGTAGCACCTGCAAATCCTCCTACAGCTGCAGTATCCGTGAACGCTTCGGTAATTACTAATTGAAACACATGAGGTATATGTTCAATATGAATTAAAACAACAAAAATTGCCGCAAGCATATAAAAGACAATCATAAATGGAACAATCACACCTGTAATCCTACCAATGGATTTTATTCCACCAAGAATTACCATACCGGTTAAAATAGCCAATGCAATTCCTGTAACTTCGCTTGGAATATTAAAAGTATTTTGAACAGCATCTGCTACAGAATTTGATTGAACCATATTGCCGATCCCAAATGCAGCAATAGAAGCAAAAATTGCAAACATAACACCGAGCCATTTCTGTTTCAATCCTTTTGAAATGTAATACATCGGTCCACCGGACATAGTGCCGAGTTCATCAATCTCGCGGTATTTTACAGCAAGAACAGCTTCGGAATATTTTGTTATCATTCCGAATAACCCAGTGATCCACATCCAAAACAAAGCACCTGGACCACCGACAGCAATTGCTGTAGCAACACCAGCTATATTCCCTGTTCCAACTGTTGCAGCAAGTGCCGTCATTAATGCCTGAAAATGTGTAATGTCGCCCGGATTATCTCCTTCGTCTTTTCGTTTAACAAGCGCCAACCAAAGTGAGTGAGATAATTTTCTGAATTGTAATCCTCTTAAAAGAATTGTAAGGTAGATACCTGTACCCACAAGAAGAATGAGCATAGGGGGTCCCCATACAAATTCACTTATTGAGTTAAGAATGTTTTGAATTTGTTCTTGCATAAATTTTAGTACTTTTCGTTTGTTTTTGATTCGTTTTTGTAGTATTCAGTTATTTTATCTATTATAAGGTAAAATTCATCATCCCATTCAAACTCTGCACAACTGGATACATTTAACGTAATAACTTTTTCATCACTAACAAGTGACAATTCGCTTATACTACCTCCGTCACAATCCATATCACTTGTAAAATTTTTCCCGTCAAAATATTTGAAGGCAAGAACATAGCACATTTGCAAAATCTTCGAATATTCCTCTTCATCTAATTTTTTGATTAATCTAAAAAATGCCTCGGGTTCTTCAGCATAAAGCACTTCATTATCTCTAATTGCAAATGCATAATCATTTTCATCTGGTATTGCAGGTGCATAATAAATATATTCAACTGCATTTATTGATTTAGATTTTTCCTTTATTTGTATCAGCTCCTTATCTGATATTTCTTTTCTGGATGCTAGTTTTTTTATAATGTCATCGATTGATAGTTTTATTTCATTCCCATAATAAATAAAATCATTTAGATTTTTTAGGGTATTTATTTCATCTGGTAGTTCGGTTAGTTTATTATAGCTAATATCAAAATATTTTAATTTTTTAAGATTAGTAATACAACTTGGTATTTCAGTGATTTTATTTTCGCATAATGCTAAAAATTCTAAATTAGATAATTTACAAATACAATTTGGAAAATTTTCCAATTGATTATAACTAATATCTAAATATTTTAAATTATCAAGATCACCGATTTCATCTGGTAGATCACTAATATTATTCAAGGCACCCCTTGCTTCACCAAGTATTAGCTTTTCTAATTTGTCCAATTTTCCAATTTCAGGTGGAAGTGTCTGCAATTGGTTATCGTATAATTCCAATACTTTCAAGTTTTTTAAATTACCAATATCCGGTGGCAATTCGGTGATTGAATTATTTGTCAGATAGAGCTCCTCTAATTGCGGTAATTCTTTCAATATGCTAATTACTTGTACGATATCAATTTTATTGTTAGCACCACAATTTAAATATTTCATATTTTTTAATTTTTTAAAGTTTTCTGGAAGCGATTCAATCTTATTATCATAAAGAAAAAGTACTTCTAAAGAATTTAAATTGCCAATTTCATCAGGTAACGAGATTAAATTATTACCCCAAAGTGAAAGATATTTTAAGTTTTCAAGTTCACAAACTACTTTTGGTAACTTAAAAAATTCATTATATGTTAGATCAAGCAGCTGAAGGTTCGGTAAGTATTCTAATTCATTATTCAAATGACTTAAATGATTTTTATAAAGTACTAATCCTTGGAGATTTGTAAATCTATTTAACTCTTTAGGTAATTCCTTCAGCTGATTCATACTTAGATCCAATAATAATACATTTTCGGGTTCTAATAATGCCTCATCTAAACTGAAACGGTGTTGTTTTAGTAATTCAGGAATTGATAATAACTCTTGTGGATAAGAAATATTCAACAAGGAGATAAGAATAATAAACGTAACAATATGCCGTTTCATTTCATACCTTTGAAAAATGTTAATAAAATAAAAATTGTTACAATGAAAAATATGGAAATTTTATTTGAAATGCTAAAAATAAAGCCCTCATACGAGGGCTAATTGTTTTTACTGTTAATTTAAAACGAATTTAAATTATTTCATTAAAATCATCTTCTGCGATTGCAGAAAATCTCCTGCTTTCATCAGATAAATATACACACCACTCGACAGTTGGCTTGCATTGAAATCAATACTATACACCCCGGGTGATTTCTCTTCATCAAGCAGAGTTA
>JAFGID010000020.1 GCA_016929735.1 Ignavibacteriales bacterium
AAAATTCAGAGCAATTTTCAAAGAACTTTTTTTGTTTAATTTTATGTTTTTTAATCAATTGAAAGTTTTCGCCCAGACACTAATTAAGTTGATATGTACGGCGGTCTCGCCATTTATGAAATGCAATCAAACTTAGAAAAGAGATTGCAGGAATGAACACCGATGTTAGGTGCCATATGAATTCTTATATTTAAAAATTAAGCGTACATATTGAAAAGTATTTATCCGATTTATTCTTTGGCTCCATTCCATAATAAAAATTCTTTTGCGGTATAGTATTCTTCTTTTGGCCACTGTCTTATTGTTTTATTAAAAGTTGTATCTAATCCTTTTGTGTTTGTTATTAAAGTATTAGAAAAATCATTTTCAAAAGTTGAGCTTGTTAGAAATTTTTTTCCAAACTCTTTACTATTTTCATCCATATTCCATAATTCAATTTTTCCGTTCATTAAACCACAGACTAAAATTTTGTCATCACGTGTAAATTTCATACGTTCAATATTAGGTTTACCCTTGCTTAAGACCATTAATTCTTTACCACTATCAATATCAAATATTTTTGTAATGGGTTCGCCTCTAATTCTTAATCTTTTTGAATCGAAATTATAAGAACTTATGATTATTTTTTTCCATTTAGCATCAATTGCAATCGATCTTATAAGCTCATAAGTATCAAAGGAATTTATTATTTTGCCGCTTTTTAAATTCCAAATTGTGACAATTCTCTTTGTTCTATTTGCTGCTGCAACAAGAGTAAAATCAGAGTTACAAATATAACCATTTGCGACTTCGATTTCTGACGCTAATTTCCAATTATGAGTATCAAATAGGTATAATTTTTGCTGATCTGAAATTACCAAATGATTTTCATTTTTGGAAGGTATTAGTGAATATAATGCATTAGTGGACAATTTAAGTCTAAATATATCAGTGTATTTTTTGCTTTCTATATCAAACAGTATAATTGTTGCTTGATTATCGATCGCTACTATTAGATTCGAATCTTGTAGAATACTTAATGATAAAGGTCTTCTTATTTTTTTATACCTTTTTGCAGATAACTTTAGTAAAAATACTTGATTTAATGTCTTTAAATCCCAAAATCGCAATGTATTATCCTCAGAATAGCTAATTATTTCTCTACCGTTTTTATGCCAATAGACATTTCGAACCCAATCTCTATGTCCTCGAAAAATAGCTATCTGTTCTAGTGTATTCAACCTTAATACACGTACATATTTGTCCCCTCCACCAACCGCTATAAATTCTTCATTTGGACTTATTGCCATAGAAAAAACTTGTGAAACATCTGTAAATTCCACATCACTTAAATCTGCGTTACTAAGATTAGCGTTTTTCAAAATTGCATTTGTAAAACAAGAATGACTAAGGTCAGCTCCTGATAAATTTGTACCTGTCAAATCACAATCAATGAAATGAGTAAATGGCAAAACAGAATGGCTAATGTCTGTTCCTTTCAGATATGAAGGATCCTTTTGCAAAAGTATAGTAGCAGCATTTGTACCAACATACTTACAAAAGTCAAATGTTTGGTTTTTCGTCCGCATTAAAGTATTAAAAAGAATTATTTGGTTAGCAGCTAAATCATTAATAAATTTTGCAACCTCGGGCATTTCAATAAGTGGTTTTGCTCCAAATGTCTCTAATAAGTTTTTGCTAGAATAAGGTAACTTTATTTTTTCTTTAAACTTTCTATTATTCTTATTTTTTGAATCAAATAATAAAAATTTCTTATTAATTATTCCCAACTCACAACAAAATTTGTATGCAACAAAAAATTCAATTAGAGATTTATGGACAAATTCATAATTGCCTTGGTTGTCCCTTTTTAGTAAAGTAGAATTTTGCAAATCATATGCCCAATGATCTAATTCTGTTTTCTTGACTGATTTTCCAATGTCCTCAAAATAATTTTGGATAAGTATAGGAATATTCTTGTAAGATATTTTTAACTCACCTGTAAGCAACATCTCCCAACTTAACTCACACATGAAATAAATCTTATCATTCATACTTGTGAATGTCCGTTTAGTGCTAATATCTTTTTCGAGTTTTCGAATAATAGCATAATAATAGACATCACTCATGTTAATATTCGAATTAACTTCAATTTCTGGTAATGCTTCTAATAATAGTTCAATCATTAGAGGTTTATTAGCCATTTCTTTTAAATATGGTTTTGAATTTAAAATATTAATAACTTTATTAGCTCTATTCTTTTTAAGTCTTTTGGCTAAAACCTGAAATATCTGTTTTTCAGAAAGCTCTTTTAAATGAATGACTTCAAATTTAGGTGGTTCTAGCTCAATTTTTTTGCTGCTTTCTGCTTTTCCTTCCATAATTTTTTTAGCTTCTGCCTCGTAACGAAAATGTTCTGTACGGCATGTTAAAATTACCTTGGTATTTGGTACGACTACTTTTGATAATTCCCAGAAATTATCTACAACAGTTTGGTAATCTACTTTTCGTTGCATCTCATCAAAGCCATCGAAAATAATAAGAAATTTACCCATCCTGTTTAATTGAATGAATGCATTATAAGTTGTAATACCAGTTTGATGTTTTCGAAAGAAAAATTCAGAGAAAAGAGATTCAACACTTACAGCTTTAGTATAATCACGTAATGTAACAACAAGTGGAAAGCGTTCCTTTAGCGGATTTTTTTCATATTGCTCTAATTGTTTTATTGCAAAATGCCAGCAAAACCATGTCTTACCTGCTCCAAATTCACCTAAAATTGATATATGATTTTTATAGTCTGCATTTAGCCAGTTGTCTATGTAATCATCAATTACATCATAAATGCCGTTCGATGTATTCTCATCATTGATGTCATAATCTTTTTTAAAACAGGATAAGTCTACATAGTATTTAGAAATCCCTAGTTCTTTATATATTTCACGTAAAAAGTCTGCATATTTTTTAAGTCGAATTTGTTTATTAATAAGCTCCATAAGAGAAAAAACTTTGATACGTTGTTGTTTATCACAAAAATTTCTCGCTAATTTAACTGGTTCTTCAGAAGATATAAACCACCCAACTCCTTTATCTATATCTTTACAAAATTCAATAAGATCTTGTTCAGTAGCTTTGCCTTCTTTACATCTTACTCTAATTGATTGGATCATAAAGGTATCAGAGTCTTCTTTTTCTATATGTAAATCACAATAATTTTCCAACTCTTTATACAAAGGTTCTACGTTAAACTCAATCGCCTCAAACCAAGCTTTAACTTCTCCCACAATTGGAGAAATTTTTTGTTGCTTAGGTTGGGAAGGTTGATTTTCCTGTAGCCAATTCATTAGATCAACCACAACCATCCAAGCGAGTTGATGAGGATTTGAAAAATAAGATATTGTATGATTATTTAATAAATAGTGCTTAAATTCAGTCAGTTGTTTCTTTTTTTGTGGTACTGATTCTATGGAGTCATATAAAATTGGGGTGTTAGGATCTGCGATATATATTAATGCGGGTATTTTTAGTTTAATCGCTTTTTGATATTCAAGTTCTATCATCGATTTAGAATAACCACTTGGGATGCTACCATATCTATGTGCATAAATACCGATTAAAATTTCAGCATTTTCAATTTTTTTCATGCATAACTCGTATGGAGTATCTGGCTTGCTGCCAAAATGTTCCATACAAATTTTTTCAGCTATTAAAACTCGATCTAGAGCTTTTTCTAATACTTTACGCTCTTCTTGCAGATCATCCCAAGTTGAAGAAATGAAAACTCTCATTTTTTGCTGTACTTTTATTTTAAATTCTGAAGTTTTGTCATATAATACATTACATCGCACCTAATTATTTATTAATAGATTACATAAAACAAAGCTGCAAAAAAATATTTTTAAAACTAACTTTAAAATTATTGGTAATTAAATAAATAAAAAGGAAAAAGTCAATATCTTTTTCTTTGATTTAACCAAATTATTACCTTGACTACCAACTCGTTCCATTTTTTGGCTCTATAACAGATTCAAGCGCATTCACGCCATAGACAAATCCCCACTCACCAAATTACCAAATTACCAAGTCACCCAATCCCCAATCAAACCAACGCACTTTCCTTCCCTGAATCCTTCACAAAAATACAGGACGAGCGGGTCAACTCGGGCACTTCTCGAATAAAATTGTATGGAATGACATCCTGCGCTAATCCAAAAATATTGATATCTGCCCTGGGTGCGGATTTTATTTGCTGTTTAAAGGGGCCTGTCAGGACATAAAAGTCGGTCATCGAGGGCAGCCGAGCCTGATCGCTCAACATTTCCAGAAAATTATACAATCTTTTTTCATCTCGTTTTTCGTCAGTCACAGTGACAAGATTGATTCTTCCTTCCCAGTTTAATTGCAACTGGAGCGTAATCAGCATTGCCAGGTGCCAGTTGGGGCTTTTGTCTCGAAGCCAGATATTGATGTTCTGCATCATGCCAAACGCCATGCGGGGATGCTGGCGCAGGATAATCGTGCCCATTTCGTTCTGGGTAGCG
>JAFGID010000001.1 GCA_016929735.1 Ignavibacteriales bacterium
ATAAATAATTTGAATATGAAACTATATAAAGCATTAAAATTGCGAAAAAATTTAGTTGGTGAAATCTCTAAATTAAAACAGCAAATCAAAGAAAAGAATTCATATCTCGAAGGTTCAAAAAATGGTGAAAAATATGAGGTTGAAAAACTTTATGCTGTTCTTCTGAAGAAAATCGAAGAACTCACCGCATTAAAATTCGTGATAAATGAAGCAAATCGTGAAATTCAGGCAAAAATATATATACTTGCCGAAAATAAAGCACTTATCGCTTTTTGGAATGAAGTAAGTGTCGTTGAAGGAACACAGATTGTTGGTTATCAGGATAAAGCACAGAACTACATAGTTCAATTTGATGAAGCCAAGAGAGATGGTCTGGTTGCTGAATTTCAAGCAAAAATCGATGCTCTTCAAGATGAAATTGATGAGTATAATTTCAATACCGAAATTCCTTGGGGTAATATGACCGATGATGAATTGAATGTGTTGGAAAAAAGCGTACCCGAAGAATAATTTTTCGAAGTGTGTGTTCGAGTATTTTAGAAAAGCGTGTTTCTACTATGACAGCTAATGATAGAGATTGGAATGTTCAAGAGTCCTGTTATTCATGTTATAAAATCTTAAGCATCAGAACTTAAGCCTCATTATCTTCACTATTTTCTTTAAAAAAGAAGCACACTTCTTTTATTATTAAAATGTTATGAAAAATTTAAAACCACAATTCGATTTTGATGATGTTCTCATTGTACCAAAACTTAAAACACATGTTTCCAGTCGATATCGGGGTATTATTTTAAGTGGGTCATTACCATTATTTACTGCACCAATGGATACTGTTGTGAATATTGATAATATTGACATATTTAAAGATTCTGGTGTATCAATAACATTACCTAGAACAGTTAAGTATGATAAATATGTGCAACATGGTACAAGAAAAGATGTATTTGTGAGCATGGGTTTTGAGGATTTAGATTTTCACCTAAAAACAAGTTTAAGAAATTTATATCCTGATATTCATATTTTAATTGATGTCGCTAATGGTCATATGCAGAAACTTTTTGATTATTGCCGAGAAATTAAACGATTAAGACCAGATATTGTTTTAATGATTGGTAATATAGCAAATCCTGAAACATATACTTGGTATGCTGCAAATACTGAAGTCGATTATATCAGGGTCGGTATTGGAAATGGATGTTTTGCTGCTGGAACAAGAATATTGATGAGTGGCGGGATATATAAGAATATTGAAAATATTTGTCATGGTGATGAAATAGTCACAATGAACGGAACTGTTGCTAAAGTAAAACGCTTAATATTTAAGGGTAAAAAAAATGTTGTGGAACTGAAAACCTCGATGTCACCACGAAATACTTTGGTAACACCAAAGCATAATTATTATAGTGGTAATTATAAAAAGGAAGATATTAGAAAATATGGATATTCTAAGGCAATAAATGATTTTGGTTGGAATGAAATTGGGTCATACAAAAAAAATATAACACCACTATTTCCCAAATCAATTAAATTTAATATGGAAAAATCGTTTGGTGTTAGTTTATTAGATTTTGCAATTAAAAAAAGAACTGCAAATAAATATAAAACAAATGTTATTTCAAATTATAATGTTGGATATATTTTTGGTACTTTTTTGGGTGATGGTAATTCAAGAATTCGTGTTCAAAAAAGAATAAATAAAAATGGTGGTGGATACAAAAAATCAACAATTGGTAGTGTACATTGGTCGTTTGGTGTTAATGAAATTGAGGTTGTAAATAAACTAAAAAAATGTTTATTTGATGAATTTGGTTTAACAACTAAAGAAAAATCTACAAAGAATATGATAAAAGTTTCTTTATATTGTAAATCGTTAGCACATCTATTATTTGAGTTTGGAAAAAGAACTGAGAAACATTTACCTGAAAAATATTTCGTAAATGATAGGAAATATTTAATTGGGTTGTTTGATGGGTTAATTGATAGTGATGGAAATAATGATAATGGTAGAATATCATTTCATAATACATCACTAAAATTAATCGAATTATATAATATAGTTCAATATCTATTGAACGATTCTCTCCCCAATTCGACAACACGAGAATCATGTAATTCTAAATTAGTTAAAAATTCGAATATTAGCTATTCATCAAGAAATTTATTAAATCCAGAAAAAAGAGATACTGTTAATGAGAAATATGTTATTAATAAAATAACAAACATTAATGATTATGGTGAAAGTATTGAAGTTTTTGATTTGGAAATTGATGACGATTCACATTCATTTATTGCTGATAATTGCATTGTTCATAATTCTGGTTGTTTAACCACTAAACAAAGTGGTGTTGGCTACCCAATGGCATCATTAATTCATGAAACCCATGAAGCCAAGAAAAAATTCATGAAAGAAAATCCCGGTAAAAAAGCACCTGCAATTATTGCTGATGGTGGAATGAAAGACCATTCAGATATTATTAAAGCACTGGCATTGGGTGCTGATTATGTTATGATAGGTAGTATTTTCAATAAAGCATTGGAAAGTTGTGCACAAAACTATTTATATGGGATTAAAATAAATAAAAGACTTGCCAGATATTTCTTTGACTGGGGTTATCCTGTGAAGAAATATTTCAGAGGCATGAGTACCAAGGCAGCGCAAAAAGCAATGGGAAAGACTGGTTTTAAGACTTCTGAGGGCGTTGTTAGATACAGAAAGGTAGAATACCACCTTGATGGTTGGGTTGAAAATTTTGAGCATTATTTACGCAATGCAATGAGTTATAGTAATGCCAAATCACTCGATGAATTTATCGGAGAAGTGGAATTCTGTCAGATTACTACGAGGGCATATGATAGATTTAACAAATAGGACTGTAGAAGAGGTTCAAGCATTAATTCAAAAATACGGACAGTTATTAGAAGTTTCGGACATAAAAAATCATAATGATATACCAATCCTTGCTATTATTATTGATATTGGAATAAATCATATTAATGATAATTACAAGGATATTCCGAAAGACTGGAAAGCGTGGTCAATGGTTGTTGTGAAAGGAATGTTTTATGAGGGGAAAGTTAATAATATTAAAGATATTAAAACAATAATTGACGAATTTATTTTTTTTTGGAAATCCGATTATGAAAAATACTGTGATGATACGATTGCTGTAAATGAATATGAAAGGGATAGGGGATTTGCTTATAAATATATTTGGAATAAAAAACGGTAGCTTTTGGCTACCGTTTTTGTTTTAACTATTTTTTACTTTATCTAATTTTTCTGCGTGTTTATTTCGTTGCGCCAGCATTCTATCAATCTTCTCTTGTGAAATATTATACTTTTCCCAATTAGCAATAAGTTTATCTTCTTTAGCTATTTTATGTTCAAGAATTTCTGTATCTCTTTTCTTCTTTGTTTTAATGTTTGTCATGTTTATGAATATTAAGATTAATATTGTTTTCAATAAATACTAAAACCAATTGTTTTTTGATTCATTTTGACTATATTTGTCTATTAAATATTTTTTATGGGAAATTATATAAAATACAAAAGGTTCAAAAAATCTTTCGAAAAATCAAAACATGAGGAAGAAATTCAGAATTTCTTCGATGAACTAATTCAAGATGGTTGGGAAATTCTCTCATATAAAGAAAAAATCAAAAAAGTTTCTGGAACACCCGCAAATCTAATTAAATTAACCATTGTTTGTGGTAAAAAGCAAAGCATTGTATTATGAGTGTAGATTCGGGATATCTGGTTGAAACTAAAACAGGTAAAGAAGGTAGAACCTATCATCGTGAAGGTCTGGTGAACAAAAAAATGGTGGTGCATGTTGAAATCAACGGCAAAGATGTTAAAATTCTTTGCGACCCAAAAACAATTAAAATAATTGGATTTGTTGATTAATTGGATTATTTTTTGAGTATTTATTAGAAATTCGAATAATGAAACTCAATATTTTCCAAATAATTAAAGAAGAAATTCAAGATTATTTTTCTGATTGGGGAGTTAGTGAACCAAGCATTGCTGATAAGTATTATGAAAAACGATTAGGAATTAGTCAATCACCCCCTCCTGAAGAAATTAATGCTGAATTATTTGGTTTCGTAACAATGCAATGGGATAAACCCATGAAACAACCAATTCCGGTGTATAAGAATCCACGAACACTCACTGGCTTTTTAAGTGATACCAGAGGCATTTTATTGAATAATGGAGACCTATACCTTGCACAATCATATAATGCACTACATGAAAATATATTAGAATTGCTTGCTGAACATGGAATCGTACCAATTACTTCTATTGCTGGATATGAACAGAATTTTCCCCAACAATTTGTCGCAGTAGTACGAGCAGGTAATTCAACCACATTTGGTCAATCAAGCGCATATGATTATTTCCCCGAACACTATGTTGAAATTTTTAAAACAGGAAATGAAAAACAACCTTTTAATTTCAAACATTATTCGTATTCATGAAAATAATACAATCATTTGCACAATTCGAAGAAGGAAGTCCTTATTTTCAACACAGAGAACATAAGAATTTTCATTATTTACAATTTTATAGCTTTTTATTAAGTTACATAACCCTCAAAAAGAAATATGGAAATGTTACGATGTATTGTAATCAGGATGCATATAATAGTTTGATTAAATACATTCCATATGATGAAATCATAATTTTCGAAAATAGGAATCCAATTAGATTTTGGACAGTATATAAATTGGATGTATTGAAATCAATTAATGATGATTTTATACATGTTGACCCGGATGTGTTTATTTGGGAAGATGTGTTTAGACCATTTATGATTGGTGATTATGATGTTATGGTTCAGGATATATTACAAGCAGAAAAAAATGACCTTAAAGAATTTGTTGATGCAAACATTAATTTTTTCATCGATTCAAAAATTCTAACAAAATCATATGATGGTAGAAGTGCAAGTTGTGGTGTTCTGGGAATGAAACAAAGTATGCAGTCATATTATTTTGCGGGTGTCGATGTAATGTATAAAGCAATTAATGATGTTGGTGTTGATAATGTTCCGTTTCCCGGTATTATTTTGGAAGAATTAATGGCATATCTTATTGCTGTTGAAAATGATTTTAAGATGTTTGAAATATTACCGCACAATTTAATTATTGAACACGGATGGGATGTTACTGGCGATATGATTGGTTATTCTCATATGTGGATGCGTCACAAATACAGAAAAGAAATCATTCAACAGATTAAACGAAGAATACTCTTCGAATTTAGCGATTATGAACGCTTTGTTTTAAGCTACGAAACCGATATGCGCAGTAATTTAAAAATGCCTGACTTTCCCAATAACATTGGTATCTGATTTAAGTTTTTAATATTTTCAAGTATTTATTAGAAAGATGTAAATAACACCATAAATTAAAACATAAATCAAAATGAACAAATTAAAAGCACTTTGGGAAAAGATTAAAAAAATGGGCAAAGGAAACCGCATTGCCTTGGCTTAAAACAGCATGGCTTCAAATAGTTAACGTATTCATTGTATTATTCGCCTATGGTAAACTGGATGATGCAGGTATAGCAGGTGCAGCAGCACTTGTAGGACTATGGGGATTCGTTTTACTTGTATACTGGATTTTCTGGAAATTCTTTGGAATGGGTAAAGTCGTAAAAGATTTTATAGCACAAAGAAAGAAAAACAAAAAATAATTGATTTTTAGTAAAATACTGAAAGCCGTAATCCACAAGGGTTACGGCTTATTTTTTCTAATTTTTCTAAATTTTCGATTGATTATTAAGCATTTTTATCTTTGTTGAAATCTCTTATCATCAACCATAATTATTATGTTTTCATCACTATGATACAGCATAACATTTAAACCAGTGCCAAAAATAAATGCAACAATATTGAAAATATCTTCGACAGGAACTTCTTGGTTGTGTTTATAACCAGTTAATTCTTCATGCTTACAGTTAGCACCATGAAAAAAGAAAATGCTTGCTTTCATAATTAATTATTATTAGATGTTTTTCTTCCCTGCGGAGCGGGATATATTTTAGGTCTTTTTGTATTGGTTTTTGGTTTAACATTCACCCCACCGCCTGATTTTTTTGATGTTGCAGCAATGATTAAAAGAATCAAAATGATATAAAATATTGTCCAACCATCATTCATGATTTAAAATTTATCAAATTCTGGTATCCAACGTTTTGGCATACGCTTGAAATGTAATGCCATTTTCTTTTTTTCTTCAGTGGTCACATCCTCTTCAAACCAATCACTATATGGTCTGACTTCGATTTTCTTACCTTTTCTTTTTTCCCTGACTGAAGGATGCCAAATACCAATATCTTTCTTCCAGAAATGCCAGATATCTCTATTGAAACCCCGATACCATAAACTTAGATTGTAGAAGTAATGTGTGTAATTCTTTTTCAGATATTCTTCAACTTCCTTCATATAACCTTTGAGAACAAAATTTCCATTGTATTTGCTGTACACAAAACACAGACAATATGCACCACCCATTCGGGTTCGTTTTCCACTGGCAGGAACTTCGATTACAGGATATTTTTTATTATTAAGTGCCCGTTGTTTCTTTTCCCAAATTTTCAGTGCTTCATCCCGGTAATACTTATAATCTTCAGTATCGGTAATACTTTTCTTTTCTTCGGGAGTCAATTCTCTGCGAAAACTTAATCTTAATTTCATGAGAAATAATTCCCAAGCAACTTTTTCGATTTCTTCGGTTTTTTTTAGGTCTTCAATCATTTCAGGAGCGTGTTTTAATTTTAGCGGTTTTCCCGTAGCACTTGGAGACATTTCAAGTCCTAATTCTATTTTAGATTCCTTCTGATTTTCAGAAGATTTTCCTTGAATTGGATACGTTGTTATTGACATGATAATAATTTTTAAAAGTTTAGGGAGGCACGGGAATTATATCGGTCAGTTAAGCCTTCTATATTCCACCAGATTCCCGTGCCTTCGGGTCATGTTAAGCCATCTTATTATAAGAACCACTTGTTTGCCGAAACAAACCCTAAACAAGTACGTGCAATGGGATTTGAACCCATAATCCCCCACCAAACTGGCAGGTAACTTAACCACTTCGTCCATACACGCTAACGACAGAATTACATTTTGCGCAATTTTCATTCCATCGCTTTTCTACTTCGAACGTTACTTCCGCAGAAAACCGTGGTACTGGCAGGAATTGAACCTACGTAATGTCTTGCGGTACTTCGTGACCTTCACCGACAAGTTGCCTTGCCATCATCAGCATACAACACCGTAAAATAGTCATTTCCCACCTAACCATAGCGGGTGTCTTGCTCTCCTTGGGGCGCATCTGTCTGGTCTGAATCTACGCCTTACATGCTATACCCTATATCTCTGCATCTCAGAACACAACACTTTGTTCCCAACGGTTATGAACGAGTGATTAGCATACCTTTCAGGCAGCATGTGGAGTTTACAATCGACTACTTTCAAAGAACATTCTTTATGCAATTATACGAATAAAATTCGAAAATGTTACAAAAAATCAAAATATTTTATCACTAATCGTATGAATTGCTGAACCCAATTCCAATCCAATAAAGATTATCAACCACATACTCAATCCAATGGATGTGATTATTTGAAGATTTCCTTTAAATAGGAAATAAATAAAAGGAATTATTCCAACATATAATACACGTATGATTGTTCCAATAATCAAACCATGAGTGAAAATACTTCGATGGTTAAACATGAGTTGATAGGGAATCCAAATCATTTTAAGAAGCCACCAACGATTATAGGGTCGGCTATTAGTATCAAGGTCACCATTAAACATAAATGATGAAAATAAAAACAAACTGAGAATAATGCCAGTTGTTTTTATATCTTTTGTTAATTGATATGTTACAAAACCAACAACTGGCGTTGTTGTAATTGTAATGATATCATGTGCTCTTCCATTCGGCATAATATTCTTTTTTCAATATTATACGAAAAAAAGATAAATATGTTACAATTATTTGTCTTTTTGTATATTGACTGCGAAATATCTCTCACCAGCATAAACACATTTACTTGTTTCTTTTATGCTCACATCAAATCCTGTGTTAATATTAAAAAACATCAACCCAATTTTTTCAGGTAATTCATGTGGAAACTTTGTTGTGATTCCGAAATTAATACCATTACTGATTTCACTGTCCGCAACATTAAAACTATTGTCTTGCATTAATTCCAAAGCCAAACTAAGTTGTTCATACAATCGTATTTCTTCAGGTGTTCCAAGTTTATTTATTATAGCACTTTCAATAACAAACGTTCTCTTATCATCTTCATCATAATCTATCATACGTTTAAAAATTACAGTACTAATTTACAATAAAATCATTAAATTAGCAAGATTTTTTTATTAAAATATCCATATTTCTTCCGATAATCGTTCGATTTCAAAGGGAATAATATCAATTTTCTAAGTATTTATATTAAAAGAAAACAATGGAAAATTTTTATTTAGTACTTATTAAAAAAGACGGAACAATTGTTCACAATATTTTTGCTACTTCACATAAAGACTTGATTTCTAAATATTTGACTGCTAATGATATACAGAAAAAAGATTATTTATTGGCAAGTTTTAGTCCCATTGAAAAACATAGACTTGATGATGTAGATAATTATGCTCTGATTAATGCTGGAATGTACTATCCCGATTGGTTTGCTGGTGAAATTAAGGAACAAGTAATAACTGACCTTAAAAATATCATTAAATCAATGATTGTGAGAGGCAGAAAAAAACTTTTACTTCATGAGGGCGTGATTCTTACAAATAAAACTATTATTGAAGAAGCAAAACATTGTAAGATTTTTGGAATGTATGATGAATCATTAATTGAAGTCCTTGATGATACATCAGAAGTCATGATTATGACAGACGATGCCCGTATTGAAGAAATGTTTGATAGTTCAAAAATTATTGAAATGTACGGTTTTTCAAAGGTACATAAAATGAAAGATTATAGCAAAATCATAAAAATGTACGGACAGGCACGAGTCGGAGAAATGTATAATCATTCGAACATCGGTGTACTCAAAGGCGATGCAAATATCATGGAAATGCATGAAGAAAGTCATGCTGACCGCTTAAAGCATATGTCAAGAGTTGACGAAATGCATGATTTCAGTACAATCGAAGAACTCTGGGATTGGTCGGTGGTCGAAAAAATGTTTGACCATAGCCGAATCACATATATGGATGAGGATTCAAAAGTACTTGAAATGTACGGAGATAGCATAATTGACCATATGTACGGCAATGCAATAGTTGAAAGACTCTATGAAAATTCTTTGGTTAGAAAACTGAACGATAAAGCTCAGATATTAAGCAAGGAATTATAATTGATAACTAAAAACAGAAAGTCAGGTGGATATTCTTATGAGTATCCACTTTTTTTTCTTGCAAATTAATTTAATTTAGTATATCTTTACGTCATGTTAAAAGAACTTGAACGATATTTCGTCAAAATGGGTTGGTATGATAAAACCCGTGAATTTCTCACAATTAAATTGGAAGGAGGTTTTGAAGCCTTCAGTGGTAGGGCGAGTGAGACATGGGAATATCGTTGGGTTATTCAAGTTCATAATCACCCGGATTTAGGAATTCCTGAATTCTTTATTTGGGGCAAGAGATTCGAAACTCTGGATGATGTAGCTGCACGAGCATTAAGATAATTAGAAAATGGGAAAAAATAAAACAATATTTCTAATCAATTTAATTATAATCAAACAATGTATTCAGCATTACTTTAATCGTACATGGAATAAAACATGGATTCGTAAAGATGAATTTCATAGCTCTTTAGATATGGATGGCACGGCAATGTCATATATGAGCGAAAAGGAACGGGAAAAATACATTCATGATTTAGTTAAACGCAGAAATATTGCTCATGAAAGAGATTTATTAGAGGATTAAATTATGGCATGGAAAAAAAGCGAAGATGGTGGACTTGATTATGACGTGAGTCAAGACATTCAATCAAAGGATAAACCCTTTGACCCGTTTGCAACTGCATACACAACGACATTTAGTTTTAATATTGAACAACTACTTCCACCACCAAAGAGCAGGAAAGAACAGATTCAGGAAAAAATCAATGCAATGAAAAGAACGAAATATAAATATTTTTAAGATGTTCGGATTAAGAAAAAAGAAAAGCAATTTCAGTCTCGAAACTCAAAAGGAAATGGGAAATGAGCTACGTCAATACGTAGAAAAAATACAATACGTGCCACCAACAGACAAAGAGATTATCGAGGGTCTGGAATTCCAAGATAACTATGAAGCAGTATTTCTTA
Organism: Ignavibacteriales bacterium; assembly: GCA_016929735.1. Taxonomy (GTDB): domain Bacteria; phylum Bacteroidota; class Ignavibacteria; order Ignavibacteriales; family Melioribacteraceae; genus JAFGPR01. The sequence goes on from JAFGID010000001.1 coordinate 10,353, forward strand.
TTACATCACTGAAAAAAGAAAATGCAAACCTGAAAAGAAAATTAACAATATTGCAAAAAAAATTAATAACAAAAGAATAAGTCAGGCGCAAGCCGGTCCCGGACTACAACGTTTTATAAAAAATTATAAAATATTATGATTACCATTAATCTAACCGATAAGAATAAAAACCGAGAAGAAATAGAAGCAGATATAAGAAAAGCAACAAAAGACATTCTGGGAATCCGGTATAAATATAATAAAAAGGGTGAATTTATTGCATATGCAAATATCTTCACAACAATAGTTGATATTTTTAAAACAATAAAAAGAAAAATGCTATGAATACTAACGAACTTTATGACCACATTACTAAAAACATGACTCCTGAACAAGCACTCATGAAATTATTGGAAGGCACTATCAGGAATTATGAACACCTTAAATTCAATGAGGGTGAAGAAATACATCCAACAATGATTGTTGTTATGGCAACAAAAGAAATGGGTTGGAATATCGCAATTCCCAATGGAGATGATGATGAAGAATTATCGGGAATGATTATTGGTACTAACGAATATATCGACAGCATTATTAATGATAATCATTGTAATTGCGATACTTTGGGTCTTGATTATGATGAAAATTGCACTTGTAACACTGATTGCGAATGTGGTGAAAACTGTGAATGTCATGACTAAAATAAAAACGACAGCAGATAAAACAAATGTCATATTTAATAGTGGACTGACTTTTAAAATTCATAATAAACCCGTGAAAAAAGATTAGCTTTGGAATATGAAAAACGTAAAGAAAGTCTCGCAACCAAAAAAATATTGGAAAATATTAAGAAACTGAAAGATAATAAATTAGATAATAATACTTAAAGCAATATTTTATGTCGAAATTCGAAAATAATAAAATGGTGGTTTGGGAAAACCGTAGTAATGGTACGAGGTTTATGACTGGATATGAACCCGGTAAGAATTATGAAGATAATGAATATCGTATTGTCATAGCAGAAAACATTAGTTATGAAGACGGTCTGCTACTCTGTAAACAAGTTGAAGAGAAGAACATCGATGGTTTTCTTGATGAATTACCAGAGGAACTACGAAATCCAAGAATGGATGCTCTTATTGCGGGTATAATTAAAAATGGGGGAAGATAATTATGAAAACACAATTTGAATAAGAACTCCAAGCACTGATTAACAAATACAGTAAAGAGAATGGAAGCAATACGCCAGATTTTATATTAGCGAAATGTCTGAATGCCATAATGGAAAATATCAATGCAGCAATAAATGACCGGGAAGAATGGTATGGTAGGATGTCGAGAATCGAATTCGATTTAAATGAATATAGCCTCGACAATACCGGAAATCTCTCACTTGATTTACCATCAATTATAAAAATAATCAACCTTTAACAAATTTACAGTCATGATTGATAAAATTATTAAAACATACGAAAATCTTAATGGGTTACTTAACCATAAATTTAATGATGCCAAGACCCGTGAGTACATCAGGTTGCAATTACAGAATGAATTGCCAAACTGTGGAATTAAATGTGATGAAGAAAACAATTCTCCTGAAATAATCGAGAAATGTGTTGCTGTTGCCAGAGTTCAATGGATAAATGGTGCAATGGAAATCAATTACGTTGACCTTATTTTTGGCAGTCCTGAACAAATTAAAGCCATACAACAATGAGTGAAGAACAAGCGGTAATTTATGGTGTACAAAAAGATGAGAAATTCAAGTACATCGGTAAAACTGTTAAATCAGTTAAAGGAAACAGAGAGTTAAGAAAATCAGACGTAGGAAGACGATATACAAGTGAAGAAATTAATAAGGTATTCACAGAAAATCACGATGTGAATATGGTCGTCTTAAAAACCATTGAAGCACAAGATTGGTATGATGAAAAACTTAAAGAAGTGGTTAAATACAAAGACAATCATCCCTTAGTTAATGCTCAATGGATGCTTGAAGGCAAACGTGGCTATTGGGAAGGTAAAGAAAGAGACCCGCATACCTTGCAAAGATTAAGCGAAAGCAAGTTTAAAGAAGTCGTGCAATATGATAAAAATGGCGTACTTGTTAATATCTGGCAAAGTGGTAAAGAAGTCGCAATACAGGTCTTCAGAGATTATCGCGTAATAAATGGTGGGGGACACACTAGATTATATCGTGTACTCGATACTGGAACACTCAAGAGAAAATTCAGATACGGATATTATTGGTTCAGAAAATCTGACCTGTTGAAAGAATATAATGGTATTCCTGCAAAACTGAATCTGGATGCCATTAGAAAAAAAGAACAACAATATAGAAAAGCAAATTATAAACGACCAACAACATATCGAAGATATACGATTATCTACGAAGATATTAATGGTGAGGAAATTCAGAGGTTTAAAAATATTTATGATGCCGGAGAATTTCTTAAAATCAGTCCGAATATGGTTGGAAAGATTTGCAGAGGAGTGGTTGTTCCAAATAACTTCAGATTAAAATACGGGGAAAAAGAATTGCAACCAATAGATGTACAGAAACCCCATTATGAATATCTATTGGTTAATAAAAAAAGAAAAGGACTTGCAGCCAGAATAAATTATGACGATATATTTGATGTAGACCTATAATTTTAATTCGATAATCCGTATTTATCTATGTGGAAGAATTAGATAATATACAGAAAATCGAAAAAGTAAATCAGTATATCAAAGATATTCAGAATAAATTGGATTCCAGTGAATACATAACACATATATTTTCGGAATTCATTAAACCCGTACAATATCTTGAAGTCAGTTTACCGGATTTAAATGTTTATCTCACATCATTAAGAACAAGCGTGGATGGTCATTTTTATCATAAAAACTATAAAGACTTCCGTGCTCCATATGTGCTTATTCATAATAATGTTTTCAAAAAAAATAAAATTATTATTAATGAAGATAGTCTGGCTCACGAACTTCAACATTATTTTGACTGGCGTGATGGTATTGAATCAACCAGAATTAAAAATATATTGAACCCCGAAGGCGGTATTAGTTCAGAATATTATAATAACCCCGGTGAAAGACGTGCATATACCATCCAGTATTTAAGACAGTATTTTCAAAAAGTCAAATTGGGAAAAATGCCCGATAATTTCGTGAAGTTCTATAACGATTTTTTTAAAAAAACCGATGGTAGAGAATATTATCAATATCTTTCACTTGAAAATCGACAGACATTTAATAATTATCTTCAGGAATTCTATAATAAACTATTGGAAAGAAAATATAGTGTTGGAAATATTATACGAGAAGAATTTGAGATTTTCCTAGATAAAGATAATATCTTGAAAATATGAAAGGAAATAATCATTGGTTTTTGTAACAAATAACAGAATTTATCGTATAAACATTATGAGTAAAAAAATAGTTGATATAATTAACGAAGAAATCAAGAATCTTAACAACGAGGGTGTCGGTGATAAGTACTTGGAAAAAACTCATGGTATTCCAGATGTCGATACACAATACGATAAAATAATGAAACAACAAGCATTGGGACAACAAGAAGATGTTATTTATTCCGAAGGTGATTGGAAACTTATTCGAAATCCTAAATCACTTAAGAATTTTGAACCCTCTGTAAGAGGCGTAATTGATACTCAAGGTAATCTGTATCTCGAAAATAAACCAGAAAGAATCCATCACGACATACTGAAGATATTAGTGGGAAAAGGTCTGTTACCTAACTACGTCTTTAAAAAAAACTGGAACGCATTTCTGCCTAATCAAATAGGTTTTCTTACAGTACAACGATATAATAATGGTGCAATTGCCATTGGTCACAGCAATAAGTTAATTTATGATGAACAGGATTTCAGAAAATATTATAATATCTATGATGAGTTCATGAAAAAAGCCAGTGCTAAAAATCCTGATATTGGCTTCGAGACTAAATTGGTCAGTGGTAAATTTATTGAACTGAAAAAAGCTAGTGAAATAAGTAAAACAAATCAGGTTTACGAACAAACAAAAGGTAATCATTATATGCGCTAATCATGGAAGTGGATGATAGATATACCGAAAAATTCAAAAATACGATAAAATAAAAACCGAATATTATCATATGAACAATATGAATATCTTGAAAATTCTATATTGGGAACTCGAAGATAATGTCGTGGAATGGACATTGGATAATGTGATAACCAGAGTAGGAGCAAAGCAGGTAATTGAATTTTTAAATTCTTAATTTTTTTCTGGAAATTTTTTTAAGACCCTATTTTTGAAATTGATGAAATTTTTCTGGAAATTTTTTTAAAACCATTTATAATGGTAAATTCGTAATTTTTTTGAAATCAACTTCGTGTAGCACCCCCAGTCTCTCAGGGGGGTGTTTTTCCGGGGGGTAGTAGGGGGGATACGGGGGAGGGTCTTAGGGGGTTAAACTGGGGTATGCTAGGGTATCAAAGTGATGGGGGTGTGGTAGTATTGCTATTAAATTAAGTGTCTTAAATAAGCTAAAAACGGGCAACAAAACAGGGTGTGATTTGCACCCTGTTTTGTTTGTTATTTACCCCTAGAATTTTGCATCGGGGATTATTTCGTAAGTGGTTTTCTTAAACTTAAACCTGCGAACGTTATCGACTGCGATTTCCCTGTGGTAAACCGCTTTTTCAGTTCCCTGATATTTGGCGGGGTCGCTCTGTGGAAAAAAAGGTTTAAGCAATGCAACCGGGATAAGATTTAAAGCAGTATCGAAATGATAACTTTTGAAAGTCTGCTGTGCCTTGTAGGTCAGGTAAAACGTACCTTTTTCAACATGAGTTGAGAGTGCAAGGCTAATTCTTTTACCTTTGCCGTTCCAAAGTTGCTGAGAAACAAAATCCTTTTCTTTTTGTTCACGTTCCAGTTGATTATTAACGCTGTTTTCATAGCAATAACCAACCATACCACCAACGTTTGCAATTTTGGTAACACTGCCAAACCTATCTTTTCCTGCTTTATTCAGCTTGGGTTCAGTAACATACTGTAAACTTACTGGCTGTGCGCCATGATTCCAATTTTTAAGCATTTCGATAAACTGTGCTTTGCTTATTTTTACCGTATTTTTCATTTGTTTTGTGTGTTATGTTTATACTGTGTTTCTGTGTGTGCTTTCTTATGTATACGCAATAGTTTTAATAAGGTTTCATTATTCTCGATTTATTTTCAACTTTTTTTCTCATACCTTTTATTATTATATGCGTGTACGTGTTAATTAGTTAAGTATACGTTATTAATTAAAAAAGGTTTCATTTTGTTATTATTTAGAATCAATATATATAATAAAAAATATCAGATAAAACGTAACCTTTTTTAATTAATAACGTTAAAGAGTGTATAATCAAAACATAATCACAATGACAAAAGAAGAAACAGTATTAAAAGCCTTTAATGAGTGTCATGAGCAAATTTATAATCATGCGTTAAGAAAAGTAAAAAACGTACATAATGCTGAAGACATTAGAAGCAACGTATATTTAAAGATACAAAAACTCGATTGCACCCGGTTTGATGAAACCAATAC
>JAFGID010000234.1 GCA_016929735.1 Ignavibacteriales bacterium
GCAAGTAGTGAAATATTAAAAATCAAAACAAGGAGAAAAAGTGTACGACTAAAAAGTCTCATATTAGAGCCTCCATAATTTAATAATGAAATTTACACACGAAAAATAGTGAATATTTTCATATAACACAACAATATTTTTAAATTTATGAAACTGCTGATTCAGGTATTTCAATTATTTTTTTTGTTGCATTTATTTTACATTTGACACCAAACGGAATTGTAATATTATGTTTAATATGCCCATGCTTAAGATTGTAAAGGATAGGTATATTTAATTTTTCAAGATAATCTGCAATGACCTGATTTAATGTCAATGTTTTTTTATCAGGGTCTGTTTCATAACAATCAGTAAAATCACCTAGTATTATTCCCCTAATATTTTTGAATATTTTAGCAATTTTTAATTGATTGAACATTCTGTCCACCCTATATGGAGGTTCGCCTATATCTTCCATTAGAAGAATTGAATTTTTAAAGTCAGGTAAATAATCTGTTCCCATTATCGAAATAATCAAAGCTAAATTACCACCGAGTAAGGTTCCCAAACCATTTCCTTTTGTAATAGCAAGAATTTTTTCATTATTTGGATTTTCGATCTTCCCGATTTTTTTGTTTGATGTTATTACACGCCAAAAATTTTCTTCTGTAAATGGACTAACATCTTCGATAAAATCAACAGCCACCATCGGTCCTGCAAAAGTCACAAGGCCTGTCTTCTTGTAAAACGCCATTTGCAAGACTGTAATATCACTATAACCAACAAATATTTTTGGATTTTTTGCAATTAGATTAAAATCAATTTGAGCCAACAATCTTCCCGCACCATATCCACCACGAACACAAAAAATTGCCTTAACATGCTTGTTTTTGAACATTGAATGTAAATCCTCAAGTCGCTCTGAATCTTCACCTGCTAAATATCCTCGCTCGTGCCCAACATTTTTTCCAACTTCTACACGATATCCTAAACCTTCAAGATATTTAACACCTTTTTCTATTCTCTCTGGATTTGCAGGATACGAAGCTGGAGCAATAACTCCAATTACATCCCCTTTTAATAATCGCTTTGGTTTGACTTTTCTCATATTAAAATCCAAATTATTTAATGTTTAAATATAATAAAATTGTTCAATTCTTAAGTTGTATAATTCTCAAATTGTTGAAAAATCTTTTAAAAAATTTAATTTTTCACTTGACAGATTGAATTTATTTCCTTATTTTTACCATACAAATGTATGGTAATTTGTTCAAACAAAGTCAAGATAAAATTCTGTTAGGAAATTCATAATTTGTTCAAAAACGATAAAAAAAGCGAGATTTTTGATAAAAATAGTTGCAAATCAAACAAAAAATGTAACTAACAATACCGGAGGTGTATTTATGTCGAGAGGAATAACAAAAATACAGGAAAAAATTCTCGATTTCATTATCGAGAAGAGAATAGGTGCTTGGCTTCCACCAACTCTAGCAGAAATAGCACGTTATTTTGACTATAAAAATCGTGCAACTGTTCAACAACATCTTCAAGCATTAGAAAAAAAAGGATATATTAAACGCAACCCTAAATTAGCACGAGGAATTGAACTAACAATTAACGATAAATTCTTTGTACCACGACCAGTGCTTGGTGAAGTTGCAGCAGGTAATCCCCTAACTATATATCCTGATGCAATCGATACGGTTGAATTACCAACAATTGCCCGCATGCCGAAAGATTCATTCCTGCTGAAAGTAAAAGGAGATAGTTTAAAAGATGCTTATATATTCAATGGCGATATCATTATCGTCAATCCGAACATCGAACCGAAAGACGCACATTTCGTTGTAGCAGTTTTAGATGATTCTGCGGTAGTAAAAAGATTTTATCGTAACAATGGAAGTATAGAATTACATTCTGAAAATCCTGATTACAAACCGATAGTTGTTAGAAGAAGTTACGAAAACTTAAAAGTTGTTGGCGTGGTTATAGGTGTTTATAGGAGTATGGAGCGAAAAGCTGTATAATTGTTAACCGTGGATGCTTAATGGTAAATAAAATAATAATTTTACGAAAATTGTTCTATTGTCAAATTGATAAATTATTTAATTGTTGAATAAGCATTTTAATTTATCAAAACGTCTAGCGTCTCACGTTTGACCTTTAAAAATAAATGGAGGAAACAATGAGCGGCAAAACAAAAAAAACGTGGAAAGAAAAATTACTTGATAGTAAGGAATTACCTAAAGTAATTGAGATTGATGAAAAATTGAGTAAACGTTGGGGTGAAGGAACTTGCGTAATTCCTGCTCCGATTGAAGTAAATGAAATAATGAGTAAAGTACCAAAGGGAAAGCTTATCACAATTAACGAAATTAGAAAATTATTAGCACAAAAGCATGAAACAAATATCGCTTGTCCAATAACCACAGGAATATTTGCTTGGATATCTGCCAATGCAGCTGAAGAAGACACAAAAGCCGGAAAGGAAAAAATTACTCCATACTAGCGTACACTTAAATCAGGTGGAATATTGAATGAAAAATACCCCGGTGGCGTTAAAGGACAAATGAAATTACTCAAAGATGAAGGACATAAAATTATTGCTAAAGGGAAAAATTTTATAGTTGAAAACTACGAGAAAGCATTATTAAAAATCTGAAAAAATTTTCTGGTATAATAAATCACTATTAAAACCCGCGATGTATTTCGTGGGTTTTGATAGTATTTCACATTGTTTAATTGTTAAATTGTTTTATTGTCAAATGAGTACTTTAAATTATCAAAACGTCTCACATCTAGCGTCTCACGTCTTACA
>JAFGID010000235.1 GCA_016929735.1 Ignavibacteriales bacterium
ATCGAGTACACCTGTACCACTAAGATGCGTATGAGTAAAACCATAAATCACAGAGTCAGAATAATGGTAACCGGAGCATCCATCCCAACCCTCTAATCTCGTATCAGGACTTAATTGAATCATTCCGAAAGGTAGACTTGCTCCCGGATAAGTATGTCCATGACCACCTGTCCCAACGAATAGATTCACAAATTTTGTAAGTTCATTATTTTCGAACGATTGACAGGACAAAACATTTACTAATAGGAATAAAAATGCCATCAAAAATTTCTTCATTATTTTTTAATTTATGTTTTACAAGTTAAATATTTAATATTTAATAATTTAGTTTAAATCAGGTAAAATCCAATTGAAAGAAATGATTCTTAGTTTTTTCTGTAATTCTTCTGCTGTTAAATTTGTTCTAATAGAGATATTTTTCTTGCAATTGGGCATTATATCAAAAAAATTATCAGAGAATTTTACCCTTTCATCTTCAAAATATAAATACATATTCTTCACTAATGTATTAGAAACGATTGACATTTCATAACCCTCATCTGATTGTAAAAAGTCAATATTGAGAATTGGCTTTTTCAATTTTAAATTCTTAACCAAATCAAAATACTTGAAATCTTCATAAACAACTCCGTCTTTGCTAAAAAGTTGAACTCGGAGCATAGTTGAATTTTTATCTAAATTAGATAATGAATCCGGTATCCTTGAGAATATAACAATTTCGGAAATATTTGCTTTTATCAGTACAATTGTATCTTTCTCAAATAATTTATTACCCGAAAAATCCATCAATGTAATATTCAGTTTACTTTGAAAGTCTTTTAATAAATCTGATATTGCGTATATAGCAATTTCGTCTTGAGCTATAACTGTTGAAAGAATTACGGGCTGATATAATTTTTTCACAAAATAATGTAAAGCCTTCCAGTTTTGATAATAATCTAAACTCGACCAAGAAATAACAGGCCAGCAATCATTTAACTGCCAATATAAAGTTCCCATACAATACGGTTTTGCACGACGATGGGCTTCAATTGCCGTTTTAATTCCTTCTGCTTGTAAAATTTGACTTACATAAACATAATCATTAATATTATCGGATATAAAATAATATCTATTCTTATAATTTTCAATAATCTGAAATCCCCTTGAATGTTTTTGATGAGACTTCAAAACATTAGAAAATAAAAATAAATCATTTCTTGTTGCGAAACTATCAACTGTACTTTTACTTGGAAAAGATTGAAAACCATACTCACTCATGAATCTGCCAACTTTGCTGTTAAATAGTTCAAAAGGTTCTTCATCATGCCATATACCCCAGTAATGTGAATCTCCCTCAAATTGGCTTAACGGATTACCTCTACCATATTTTGGAGAACTCGGCCAATAAAATTTACCACTATCAAATTCAGAAACCACCAAAGGTAAAATTTGATGAAATATTTTTTCGTAATCATTCCAAATAGTTTCTTTTTGTTCCTGATTATATTTGTTTTGCCATCCCCAGTTGTGCCACCCTTCGCTTATTTCATTATTGCCACACCATAAAACTATTGATGGATGATTCCGCAAACGAACAACATTATCAATTGCTTCTTGTCGAACATTATCTAAAAATTCATCATCACCCGGATACATTGCACAAGCAAACATAAAATCCTGCCAAACTAAAATTCCATTCTTATCACACAAGTCATAAAAATAGTCCTCCTCATATATACCCCCCCCCCACACACGAAGCATATTTATATTTGCATCCTTGACATTTTTAATGAGCGTTTCGTATTTTTCCTTGTTAACATTGGGGAGGAAATTATCTTGAGGAATATAATTTGCACCTTTAATAAAAACTGGAACATCATTAATTCTAAAATAAAAACTTTCTCCGGAGGAATCTTTCTCTTGAATCACTTCGCATTTTCTAATACCATAATTAATATTTTCCGAATCAGATAATTCATCTTCAATATATAATTCAAATTTTAAGTCATATAACCACTGCATTCCATATCCATTAGCCCACCATAATTTTGGATTTAATATTTCAAAATCCAAATCATATTCGTTTAAACTTTTAATTAAAAATAAATCTTTTTTTGCTAATATTTTATTCTCGTATGATACAACAAGTGTAGCAAATTTTTCAGTTGTTGAATTTATTCCAATTCTTGCATTGAGAATTGCGTTATTATCTTTAATAATTTTTGTTTTTATAAAAATATCTTCCAGTAAAGCATCCTCCCAAAATCTTAGAAATACTTTTCTATAAATCCCAGAAGTTAAAAATCTGCCATTCCAATCCCAACCGAAATGATATGCTGCTTTTCTTGTAACTACCCTATTCCCTTCGGGTAATTCGTAATCAAGTTGTGAATATAATTTTTCACTCATTTTAGCAGGTGATAAAAATAAAATTCTTAATTCATTTTTTCCTTCTTTGAGATTTTTCTTAATATCATATTTCCAAGTCCTGAACATATTATTTGTTTTAGCAACCATGGAGTCGTTTAAATAAATTTCTGCGTAGGTATCCAATCCTTCAAATACAATTTCGGCATTTTTATGTTTGTTTAATTCTTCACTAACAAAAAAATCTATCTTATATTCCCAATCTTCATTTTCAATCCATTCGATTTTACTTTCATTATCTCTAAAGTATATATTTTCAATTATTTTATTTATAAATAAATCTGTATGTACTACACCGGGTACTTCTGCGTACAACCATTTGGTTTCACCTATTTTTCTAAACACCCAACTATCGGATAATTCTATTTTTTTTATATTATTAGTTTCCAATTGTGCCAAACAAACTTGATTTAAAATAATAAAAAGAAAAAATAGTTTTACTTTCATATAAACTCATGATTTATAAGAAAAAAAAAGCGGTCAAGTTTTTTCTTAACCGCTTAGTTTTGTCAATTATTTTTATTGAACATTCTCAGTTTGTTGAGCATTTTCTTGCTGCTCACTTTCATTTTCTTTAGAAGGAAGAGAATAATCAAACTTCGCCATTTGTTCATAGATCTTCCATCTTCTTAGAACATCTTCTTGTGCTTCAATAAGCAACTGTGCTGCAATTTCTGGTTTTGATTTTGTCAATGATTTATATCTCGTCTCGCGATAGATATATTCTTCTAATTTTCTTGATGGTGCTTTCGAATCCAGTTGAAGAGGATTCTTTCCTTCTTTTATTTTATCAGGATTAAATCTAATCAATGGCCAGTAACCTGTTTCGACAGCAAATTTTTGACTATCCAAACCTGTTGCCATATCAATACCATGATTAATACAATGACTATACGCAATTATTATTGAAGGACCATCATAAGCTTCAGCTTCAATAAATGCTTTCAATGTTTGTAAGTCATTAGCACCGAATGCAACTCGAGCAACGTAAACATTTTGATAAGTCATCGCAAGCATTGCTAAATCTTTTTTAGGTGTACGTTTTCCACCTTCAGCAAATCTCGCAACTGCACCCATTCCAGTTGCTTTTGACATCTGACCACCAGTGTTTGAATATACTTCCGTATCAAGGACAAGAATATTTATATTTTTACCAGAAGCAATTACATGATCCAATCCACCATATCCTATATCATAAGCCCAACCATCACCACCAATAATCCAAACACTTCTTCTAACCAAGAAATTAGCAACATTAAGCAGTGATTTAGCTTCAGTTGATTTTATCTCTTTAAGCTTGCCTTTTAATTCTTCAACATTAATTCGTTGATTATTAATTCCAGCTTCTGTTGATTGGTCAGTATTAAGTAATTTTTCTAAAAGTTCGTTTCCTATTTGATCAGCTAATTTCTTAATCAATTCCTTTGCAATTTGATTATTTTTATCTATCGCAAGTCGCATTCCGAATCCAAACTCAGCATTATCTTCAAATAATGAATTATTCCAAGCTGGACCTCTACCATCATTATTCTTTGCCCAAGGAGTGGTTGGTAAATTACCTCCATAAATAGAGGAACAACCTGTTGCATTTGCAACTACGGCCCTATCACCAAATAATTGTGAGACCAATTTAACATAAGGAGTTTCACCACAACCACCACAAGCACCAGAATATTCGAATAGTGGTCTTAAAAGTGACAGACCTTTAATTGTATTTATTTTCACTTGAGTTCTATCTGAATCGGGAATATTCATAAAGAATTTATGATTTTCATTTTCAGTTACTCTAAGCGGAACTTGAGGAACCATAGTCAGTGCTTTTTTACCTTCAACTTCTTTGCTCTTTGCTGGACATACCTGATAACATAAAGTACATCCCGTACAATCTGAAACTGAAACTTGAATTGTACATACAGCATCTTCACCAAAATCTTTTCCAATTGCTTTTGCAAATTTGAAAGTTGATGGTGCACCCTCAGTGTGTTTTTTATCATAAATTTTCATTCTTATAACAGCGTGAGGACAAACCATCGAACACTTACCACATTGAATACATAATTCGGGATCCCACGAAGGAACATGCAAAGCAATGTTTCTTTTTTCCCATTGTGTCGTTGCCGATGGGAATGTACCATCAATAGGCAGCTCTTTAACAGAGACACTATCACCTTTTCCAACCATCATCTTAGCTAATACATTCTTTACAAAATCAGGTGCCTCATCTGATACAATCGGTGGTTGTTCAATAGTACTTGTCACTTTATTTGGATATTCAACTTTGAAAAGATTTTCTAAAGTTTGGTCAACTGCCTCATAATTTTTTTGAACAACTGCATCACCTTTTGCACCATATGTTTTCTTAATTGCTTTTTTTATCTGTTCAATAGCTTCATTTTTCGGTAACACACCAGATATTGCAAAGAAACATGTCTGCATAACAGTATTAATCCTTTCGCCCATTCCTGTTTTTTCTGCTACATCATAAGCATTAATAGCATAAAAATTCAATTTTTTATCAATAATTGTTTTCTGAATTTTTTTAGGTAATTTATCCCAAACTTCATCTTTGCCATAAATAGTATTAAGTAGGAATGTACCTCCGTCAACTATTTTTTCGAGCACATCAAATTTGTCAAGAAGAACAAATTGATGGCAACCAACAAAATTGGCACTTTGAATTAAGTAACTCGAACGAATTGGTTTCTTCCCAAATCTTAAATGAGAAATTGTTGTAGAACCGGATTTCTTTGAATCA
>JAFGID010000021.1 GCA_016929735.1 Ignavibacteriales bacterium
ACCCCACTAATTGAACCGGTTTTATTTGCAACTTTAACTTCTTCGGGTAATAGAGCAGGAATTTTAGAACGAAATTTTTGTCGCATTAAGACTTCGAGCATCTGTTCGCATGCCTTCTCAGAAACGATTTTACCTTCTGCGATTGCCTGAAAAATTAGCATCAAATCATAAGCGGTAGTTTCATTATTTAAACCCAACTCATACGCTTTCATGTCTTCAACACCGCGTAAGACTTTAATATCTTTTGCTCCAATACTTCGCATGGTCTCGTTTACATTTTTTGCATCAATAATCTCTATCAAAATATTTGTAGTAAGATTTCCGCTAACAGTAATCATATCCTCGACTAGTTGAATTATTTCTCTTTTTTGTCCGATACATTCATAAAATTTTTCACCGCTATCTCTGTCTATATCCATTGAAAAAGTACTGCTATCAACAATGCTTTTAAATTCATTCTTGACTAGGATGGAATCATTCAAATTAAATTTTCCCTCATTAGCCTGCTTGAAGACTTCAATCATTACAGGTGTCTTCATTGTACTGGCAGCATGAAACATTTCTTTTTCATTTATTAAAACCTCATTTTCATAATTCGATAAATCTCTAAACGCTACTGCAAAGTCACCTTCTACAGTATCAATTAAGGAAATAATTTTGTTTCTTAATTCATTGATTGTCATCTTATTATCCTGTGAAAAGTGTATATTGAAAATCGTTATTAAGAATAATAACAATATTATTTTGTTTTTCATTGTTAATTTAATTCCAAATTATTTTAATTCATATTTCAAATTTATATTTTTCTTTTGAAATATTTTAAAATATTCACTAAACTTCTTACATTGTATTTGAAATTATTTTAAAAAGGTAAAAATGTACGGCGGATACAGAAGACAAACAGTTAACAGGGGAATGTTTCCTCAAGTAATAAAGTTTTTGCTTATCGCAAACTTGATTGTATTTTTAGTTCAACTAACATTAGAATCAAGATTAATTGACAATATACCGGGTTGGTACATTATCTTTAAAAATTTTGCACTTAATCCAATCTCAGGTTTGGACCCTGCAAATCAACCGTTCAATTTTCAAATATGGCAATTGTTTACATATCAATTTATGCATGACACAAGCGGTTTCTCACACCTCTTCTTCAATATGTTTGCACTTTGGATGTTTGGCAGATATGTAGCAATGGCTTGGGGTTCAAAAAAATTCTTTTGGTTTTATATTTTATGTGGCGTAGTTGCCGGATTATTTCAACTGTTTATTTCACCATTGGTGGCTGATAGAGTTGCTTGGACTATTGGAGCATCAGGTTCAGTTTTTGGAGTCCTCATTGCTTTTGCAATGATGTATCCCAACGAATATATAGTGTTACTCATTCCACCTGTTCCAATGAAAGCAAAATATTTCGTTGGTTTATATATCATTATTGAATTTTTATCTGTCGGTGATGCGGGAGGTGTTGCTCATCTTGCACATATTGGGGGAGCAGTTACAGGTTTCGTTTTTATGCTATTTACTCATCCTCAATATAAATACAAGCTGAATAATATTTTTAATAATTTGGGAATTACAAAAAAATCTACTTATACTTCAGAAAATAATAATTATAAGGAAGCTCGCACAGACCGAGATGTTGAAGAAGCAAAATTTTACGATATTAAAAATGATGATATAGAAATTGAGGTAACACAAGAGGAAATTGATAAGATACTTGATAAAATTGGTGAAAGTGGTTATCAAAATCTAACTCCTCGCGAGAAGAAAATCTTATTTGAAGCAAGTAAAAAAAAATAGTTAGTTATGACAAATTATAATTTTTATATGCTTTTAACTTTTATTTTCCTCATATTTACATATTGCTCGGATTCAAAAACGGATTACGAAAGTCTTGCAAAAGTTTATGTGGATTTACTGGTTGTTGAGGAATTATATGCAGCACGACCAGATTCTTTGGAATTAAAGAGGCAGGAAATATTTAAAAATTATAATATAAACGAACAAGAATATTTGAATACTTTACAGGCAATTCCTGACGAAGGAACTTGGGATAAATTTTTCAATTATGCAAATGAATATTTGCTGTATCTTGAAAAAAATGTTGACCTAAACAGATAATAATTTTGCTAAAGCAATTCTAATTTTATTTTTATTAATTTTATTACCCAGTGCTGAATAAATAGCATTTATATCTTCACTCCCTTTTTCATATTCGTTTTTTATTAATTCAAAATCTTCATTTTTGATTAGACTCATTATATCAATGTCAGGTTTAAATCTAATCAGAACCTCAATCTGAAATGAAAGGAATGTTTCTGATAAATTTGTGAGATTCGATATTTGCTTAAGATTATTACCTTGTTCGATTAGTTCCAAAATTCGTTGAAGTTCAGTCGGGATACTTTTATCTGTTACTTTATTAAATTTATAATCCCTTGTTGCTTTAAGAAATTCCTCTCCCACTTTATTAAACATTCTTTGAGTGAATCCCTGGATACTAAATAATTCACTTGGAGTTGTTGGACACATGTTTGTAATTTCAATTAAAATTTTATCGGAACAAATCAAATCTTCCGTTTGAGTGTATTTCCTCGCTGCTGATTTTCTTAATGCAATTAATTTATGAAACAATGCAAGAGCATTAGAGTTTTCTTCCTTTTCGACGGTTTCTTGTTTAGCTTTTAATGTTTTTTCTTTCTCTCGTTTGATTAGATAAATTTTATTTTCAAAACTCAACAATATATTTTGGGCAAGCAAATAATCAATACTATTATTAATTTCTTGTTGTAAAATACTTTCTAAATCAATTACTTTATTTTCTTCAATAAATTTCTTAGTTAAATAATCATTCCATAAGTATTCAAAGATTTCTTCTTTTGTTATTGAGTTTTCAGATAAACATATTTTTTCAATTATCTTTGAACAAATCAGAAAAGTAAATATTTTTTTTACATCAAATTTATTCTTACAATTATTACCTACCATACATTCTTTTGGATTTTCGTCACAATAGTATTTTTCAACAAACCAGTTTCTACATTTATTATTAAATAAATAATCATTCAAAATTTTATATCCTTCAGCAATATTTTCCTTTTTTTCTTTTTGAAAAGTAAAGTCAATTTTCAAATAACGTGGATGAATTCTTGCTTCTAGCAATCGTATTTTTTTAAGTTCATCAATTCTGGGCAACTCAATAAAACCCCATTCCTCAAGTTTTTTTAATTGTTCAGTTAGCTTTTCTTTTGATATTAAAAATTCATCTTGTAATTCAATAAAATTAATTTCGATTTTTGCAGAAGAATCAGTTTTATTAAACAAATATAAAAATAATTTTTTGACTGCTTCATCATAGATATAATCGGCTATACTTAAATCATCGCATAATAGCGTAATTGCCCAGACTTCTTTTTTTAAGTTTGTATGGATATAATTATTATTTTCAAGCATTGATAACGCTTGCATAAATAATTTCTCAGAAACACTATGTTTGGACAGGAAATTAAATAACTCAATATTTACAATAATATCTTTATCGCTTCTACTCCCAATTGCAACTTTTTGATAATCATAAATCAAATTGTAAACCTTTGTTAAGATTTTAATATCAATTATATTATTAAGTTTTGAATAATAAGTTATATTTTCTATTGGATTGATAATGATATAAAATAAAATATTTTTGACATTTGTTGTTAATGCTTTTAAATTACTAAAATAGGCATCTATAGAAAAATAATTTTGGTAAAATATGATTGATTTAATATAATCTGTAAACAATTTCATTGAAAAATTATCGCAAATAATAATATCAAAAGTTTTTTGCGGCAGATTTTTTTTTACAAATATTTTTTCCGACAACGAAATTCTTTTCGTAAGATTGATAATTTTAATTTTATTTTTTGACAAAGTCCTTTCAAGTTCAGATGCCAAAACGGGATTATCAATAATTATTAAAATTGGTAGGTCGCACTTCCTTAATAACGAAATTAAAGAAGAAGATTTATCAAAAGTGAAAATTACATTTTGTCTGAGATTATTATTCATAATGAGATTAGAAAGTTAGATTTTGCCCAAATAAAAATAAAACTTGCATTAAAATATAAAAATTTACAAATAATTAAACTTGTTTTCTTGCTTAAGAAAAAAAAGATTACTAATTTTAAATGCAAACTAAAATAATTTCATTTCTAAAACAAAGCTAATTAATTATCCAACATAAACGATATAATGGAATCAAAATGGCAGAAGAAAAATTGAAATTGACAGACCTAACGAAAAAAGTAACCAAGAAAGAAGATGGTGAAAGAATTGACAAGGTCGGTATAATCGGTGCAGGTGTAATGGGGCAAGGTATTGCGCAATCAATCGCTGCTAAAGGCGTTGATGTAATTGTTGTCGAAAAGGATGAACCCAGCCTGAAAAGTTCTATTCAAAATCTTACAAAAACGATGGAAAATGAAATCGCAAGATGGAGTTTAACAAAGAGTGAATTAAAAGCAATTATGGCAAAGATTAAATGGTCACTGAAAATTGAAGATGTTAAGGATTGTGATTTAATCATCGAAGCAATTGAAGAAAACATTGATGTAAAAGTCAAAATCTTCAAGGAGCTTGAAGAGCTTGCAAAACCACACACAATTTTTGTCTCAAATACATCTACTCTAAGTTTGACAAAAATTGGAGAAAAAATTAAAAGAAGAGACAGATTTATTGGTATGCACTTTATCCAACCAGTTCCTAAAATACCTATCGTAGAATTAGGCAAAGAAGTATCCACGTCCGAAAAAACAGTCAACCGAATAAAAGAATTCCTAAAAAAAATTGGAAAGCGTCCAATCGAAGTTTACGAGTACCCGGGATTTATTACAACCCGTGTGATGATGCCGATGATAAATGAAGCTGTCCATATTTTAATGGAAGGTTTAGCAGACGCTAAGGAAATTGATTGTGCAATGAAATTTGGATTCAATTTCAAGATGGGTCCATTAGAAATGGCAGATGCTATGGGTTTAGATGATGTTTTATCTTGGATGAAACAATTATGGAATGCTCTTGGTGAACCCCAATTCAGACCTTGTCCCTTAATTAGGAAATTAGTTCGCGAGGGAAAATTAGGAAAAAAAGTAGGCGAAGGAATTTATAAATACGACGCTCAGGGAAAAATTTTAATTTAAGAACTTAAAGAGGATAAAATGAAAATATTGGTATTAAACTGCGGTAGTTCATCAATTAAATATCAATTGATAAACACAGAAACAAAACAAGAAATGGCTGTCGGGATTGTAGAAAGAATCGGGGCAAGCGACGCCTTCTTAAAACATAAAGCTTTTGATAAAGAAAAAATTCAAATTGACGGTGAAGTCTTAAACCATTCAACTGCTATTGAATATGTAATTGCTGTATTATTACATCCGAATTATGGTGTACTAAAAAATATTAAGGAAATTGATGCTGTAGGGCATAGAGTTGTTCACGGTGCAGAAACCTTTTCAGGCTCTGTTCGCATAACTGACGAAGTAATTAAAGCACTAAAAGATAATATCGAACTTGCACCTCTTCACAATCCACCAAATATTGCCGGTATCGAAGCAGTTTCCGAACACTTACCAGATGTAATTCAATGCGGTGTATTTGACACTGCTTTTCATATGACTATGCCACCACATGCTTACCTTTATGGTATTCCTTATAAGTTGTATGAAAAATATAAAATCAGACGATATGGCTTTCACGGTACATCACACAGATATGTATCCGAAAGAGCAGCGGCACTGATGAAGAAACCTATAACCGAATTAAAAATTATTACCGCTCATCTTGGTAATGGAGCAAGTATGGCTGCAATACTGAATGGTAAATCAATTGATACAACGATGGGTATGACTCCACTTGAAGGACTATTAATGGGTACCCGATGTGGTGATCTGGACCCTAACCTTCCACTCTTTATTATGGAAAAAGAAGACCTTAATTTAAAAGAGATGGCTACTTTGTTGAACAAACACTCGGGCGTAGTAGGTTTAGCCGGACTAACAAACGATATGCGTGATATAGAGAAAGCAGTAGAAGAAGGACATGAAAGAGCTACTGTAACACTTGATGCATACAACTATAAAATTAAAAAATACATTGGTGCTTATGCCGCTGCCCTTGGTGGAGTTGATGCACTTGTTTTTACCGGTGGTGTTGGTGAAAATTCGCCTCTAACAAGACGTGAATCATGTAGTGGACTTGAATTTATGGGTATTAAATTAGATCCAAAGAAAAATGAAAATGCAAAAGGTGAATGCGATATTTCTACTTCAGATTCAAAAGTAAAAGTATTTAAGATACCAACTAATGAAGAACTTGTCATAGCCTTAGATACAGAAGAAATTGTAAATTCTGTTATAAAAAAGAAAAAGTAAATTGTTTTAAAATTAAATAGGGTAAGTCATACTTACCCTATTTAATTTGTTCTTAATCCTATTTCTTTCATTATGTTTTTTGCTTGCTCTGCATCATCTTCACTATCAAATGCAACTCTAAATGTGCCCCCTGTTCCCTCACGAATTTTAAGCAGTTCAATATCTTTAATATTTATATTTTCATTAAAAAGCGCAGTTGATATTTTGCTTATAACTCCTGGTTCATCAGGTACAAAAATAAAAATATCATACAATGGATTTAAAAAACCCTTTCTGTTCTTTGGTATTTCATCTCTTGTATTTCTTGCAGTTTCAAATTTATCTGCAATTGATTTTATATCATTCTCGTTTAAATAATTTGAAATAACTTTTAATTCATTATTAAGCGATTTAATAGCAAATAATATTTTTTCTTTGTTCTGTTTTAATATTGGCTCCCAAACATTAAAATCACTTGAAGCAATTCTTGTCATATCGTAAAAACCACCTGCTGCAAAATCAATAAAATTTTTATCATCAGTTTTTTTACTCGTAGCATTAACAAGCGAAATAGCAAGCAATTGAGGAAGATGACTAACAAAGGCAACAATTTCATCGTGCACTTGCGGTTCGACAAAAGTTATTCTTGAACCAATTAATTCGATAACCTTAATTAATTCGGTTGCCAACTCATTACCTTGAGCGTTATCCGATAGTATATAAACTGAGTTTTCAAAAAGTAGCGGGTCAGAATTATCGTATCCCCCTTTTTCTTTTCCCGTCATCGGATGACCACCGACATAAAG
>JAFGID010000236.1 GCA_016929735.1 Ignavibacteriales bacterium
GAGGTCCAGTGATAATCACCATCAATCATTGATAAACCAGTAATAATAACAATAATGTAACCAATGACAAAAATCCAAATTTTTTCGTTGTAAAACGCACATATTGCTGCAACAAATGCGGTAACAGCTGCTGTGTGTCCCGAAGGCCAAAATAATCGTAATGTTTCAGTCATATTTTCCCAGAAAGCAAAATTAAAATCAGCTGGATTATCAGTACGAAGTAAAAAATAAAGACTCTTACCGCCTGGCCTTAAAGGTGCTGCTCTGCCAGAAAGGATTTTAAGAATTGATACTACTAAAAAACTAGATAGAATGGCTTGAATAGTTGCGAAACCAAGCATAATCATTCGAGCATCTCTCACAGATTGTCCAAAATAAAATATTACAAATCCGATCAGCAGATGCCAGTAATTGCCATGTAAAAGAATAATCGGTGGTAAAACTCCAAATGGGTTCTCTGCTTGGAAAAAATCCTGAATTGTCTTATCCCAATTTGAAAGGACAAGTAAAAGTGTGAACGCAATCGATGCAAGTATCAGAATTAAATACTTACCTCTGAATGAATTAAAAATGTTTTGCCAGAAGTTGTCGAAAAAACCAGAATCATTTATTTTATGTTTATAAATCCTGATGTTGGTTTTTGATAGCAACCATCCGGCAATAAAAAGAAAGATTAAACCAAATAAAAATATTATACTTAGAATTTTTTTTCTGTGTTTAGTGTTTTAAATTGACAATTAAATAAATTTCGAATCTTATAAATTATAAATTTTGAAAAAGGATAAACTAATTTTTAAGATGTCGGATTTATAGAAAAATATATGGGCTTCCTAGAGTTTCCTATTACTAAGATTTTATAACTTAACATCAATTTGTAAAGATAATAAATTGCTTAAATTTGTAGGAATTTCACTATCACCACTTCCAAGTGAAATCTCCTTCGGCTTATATAATTCTGAATATTTCATCGAGAACGATACAAAATCAAGAACTTTATACTTTATTAAAAAATACCACTTTATTCCTTCACCATACATTGCAGGATTTGTAATTACACCTGTGATATCATTTTCAAACTCATATAATCTTGAATTGTAGGAGTCTGTCTTGAAAAAAATTATTCTAGTATATAAATCGAATTGTTTACTTGGTTTCCATTGAATATCCTGATAAGTTAAAAAACCATCTTCTTTATAATCTAAATCATTATTCAATGTAACATATTCAAATCGTGTTTTTAATCTGACTTCCTTAAGAATTTGATAAATCACTTCAAATCTTAAATTATATTTGTTCTGTATTATTAGTGCGTCTTCATCATTTATTTTTTCGGTGATTTCTTTATTTTCATTTTTTACTCTAGTAATTATCTCAGTTCTCTTAAATGGTTTTGTCGAATAATATAATAGGAACTCATTTCCTTTTGACGGAAGGGGATTGCTATATGTTGGAAATGGAAATTTGAATTGGTCATAATAAAAATTTATATTTCCAATATCCGTTCGCCATAAAAATCCCAGATAATATCCAACTTCATTTTGTGTCCGTGCAGTTTCTCCGAATCCATTCGAGTGAATATTATAATAATTTCTCGGATAATTTCGAATTGATGTTGTAATAATAAAATTCTTTGATAAAGGAATGTTGATAATATTTAATGAAGCTATGGAGGTAGAATTATAAGAAAATTCACCAGTTAAATAAATTTTGTCTAAAAATATTTTATAAGTCGTTGACAAAAACTCAAATTGCATTCCTTCTAAACCATAAAAACTGCTTTGTTCGAATTGCTTATCAAATTTTGTATTATAATATAAAATTCCAAATGAAATTTTATCACTAAAAGAATATTCAATTGAACCACCCCAGAATGTTTCCCTTATATTATTTTCTTTTAATTTTTCATTTTCAGTTCTATGGTATCCCGAGTAATTAATTGAAGTTACGGTTTTTTTTAATGAATCATAAGTGGCATCGAAAAAATTTTGCGAATAAAAAACCCTTGCCTTTAAATTGTTAAAAGAAAATTCTGTCGCTAATCCCCGGAAGAACTGACTCTCATCAGCACTTGTATATGGTCTAATAATTTTTGCATTTTTAATTGGTGCTTTTACTGCATCGCTCCCTTTTGAAAATGAATACGGGCTCCACAAAGCAAGACCATGCCCAAATTCTAATAAATAATCTCCAAGCACAAATTTATTATCGAAGTATAATTGTTCTCCGTAAAGATGATACGACATAAAATCAAAATAGGATTTCTCTCCCGGATCTTTTTCTGTTAAAATTCCCAACTGAATGTTTTTCGCATATTTAATCTTCAAACGATTGTATGATTTTATCTTACTCCCTTCGTATTTATTATTATAAAATCCTTTTTGAACTTGTAGATTGTTTATTACTCTTGTTCTAAATTCAATACTTGTATTTTCAAAAATATTTTTTTCTAATGGTTTGATTATTTGTGTTGTCGATTTTGATTTCACAATGAGATATGGTATTATTTTTTTAATTAATTCCTTATCTAATTGTTCTATTGAATATAAATCATTTACCTCTTTAAATATTTTACTTCTACCATAACTCAGAATTATTTGAGCTGTGTAACTGTCAATAAATGGAATTCTTATTAAATCATCGAATTCTGCTTGATTCAAATCTATTGGATTATCAAGTAGCTCTTCTAATAAATCAAATAATTGAGAATCTTCAGCATCAATTGTTGATTCTTCGATTAAATCTTCTAAGTTACTTTCATCATAAAATGAAGTATCAATTTGTGAGAATATGATTACAGAAGAAAAAATAAATATGTAAAAAAGTATAATTGTTTTTTTCAAAGTATTGCGCTACATTTTTAAGTATTCTCTAATTCTTTTATTACGAGGAATATCACCTCCGAAATCAACGATTATTCCTATTTGATGTGTTAATCCTAAGTCATTATGTGTAAAAATAGAATAATCCAAATGCAATATTGAATAATTTATACCGATTCCTCCAGAATATGAATCCGGTTCATTCTGAATTCCAACTCTTAAATCTAAATATTTTATTATTGGATACTCAACTCCAAATCTAAAAGATAATGGAAGTGAAATTTCTTTTTCAATCGTGAAATTTACTGACGCTTCATCAAATAAATCATAACTAATCCCACTACTAAAAATAACAGGAATCTGATCCGATTCATTTCCGTATGTAGCTCTTGTAATATTATGATACTTGAAACCAATCCGCAAATCTTTTGATAAATAAGCAAGACCACCCAAGTTGAAACAAAATGCATTGTCATTACCATAATTCTGTATTGAAATATTTTGATAGAGAATTGTAATACCTGCAAAGAATCTCTGATTGAAGTCTTTGCTATAAGATAAAGCAAATTTTGATTCTTTATACAATTCAAAACCATAAATCATAAATCCTGCACCGAATGTACCAAATGAAGTATGTTCACTATAAGCTACATATCCAGTAGCTAATTCTTTTAATCCAAAGGGGGCAAATGAATAATAGCCACCAATTTCTCGCCAATTCATCTGTGAAAGTCCGGCAGGATTATTGAATATAGAAAAAACGTCGTTACTTAAAGCGACGTCTGAATTAGATAATCCATTTTGTCTTGCACCGGGATTTATCTGTGCGGAACTAATGATAGGTATAATTAATAGGAAAAAAGCCGTTATTTTGATTTTTTGATTTATCATAAATAAATTTAAAAATGTGTTGAATAATTATATTCATTTTTTTATTTTTTAACAAGTATAAAAATAAATTTTGGGAATAAAATGAAAATTATCTTTTTTTGTGTTTTATTAGTTTTTTCTTCAAATATTTTTGCTCAAGAACTTGATGCTAAAGTAATTGTAAATTATGAACAACTTGAAACTGCAGCGAGAGAAAAGCTTGAAAATTTTGCAAATGAAATTGAATATTATCTCAACAACACACAGTTTACAGGTAGTTCTTGGGATTTTGAAAAGATTTATTGCACTTTTAATATATTTTTCACTAATTCGGCTGGTGAAATTAATTATTCTGCCCAAATGGTGGTTACAAGTCAGCGCGAGATATATAAAAGTTCAAATAAATCATTAATGCTTGCAGTTATGGATAATAATTGGTCATTTGAATATGAAAGGGGTCAGCAAATGTATTTTGATCCGATGAATTTCAACTCTGTTACAAGTCTTTTAGACTTTTATGCTTATATTGTTCTTGGTCTTGATGCTGATTCTTGGGAAGAATTAGGGGGTTCCCGATATTTTGAGAAGGCTTATGATATTGTATCAAGAGGTGCAGCAACTAAATATTCAGATAGTTGGGAAAGAACTAGTAGCAGTTATAACAAATTTGGTCTTGTTGACAATCTGCTGAATGAAAAATATTTACAATTTAGAAAGGATTATTATGCCTATCACGAAGGAATAGATTTCTTTGCAACAAATAAAAAATCTTCTCAGGACAAGATAGTTAGATTAATTAAAAATTTAGAAAAAGACAGAGATAAAATCGGTATTTTAAGTGTTTTGTTAAAAGTATTCTTTGATGCAAAATATAATGAGATAGTTGAATATCTAAAAGACTATGAAGATAAAAATATTTTCGAATCGCTAATCAAGGTTGATCCTGCACATATATCAAAATATGAAGAAGCAAAAAAAGGATAAAATAAAAAA
>JAFGID010000237.1 GCA_016929735.1 Ignavibacteriales bacterium
AAAGAATTTTCAAAACAAATTTGGCTCGAGATATTTTTTGTGGAAGGATTAAATGATACAGATGATGAAATCAATCTGTTAGTAGAAAAAGTACAATTAATAAATCCTGACAGAGTTCAGTTAAATTCATTGGACAGACCAGGAACTGAGAGATGGGTTCAACCATTAAGCGATAAAAAAATGAAAGAAATAGCTGCAAGATTTATTCCTCTTCCAGTTGATATCATTTCACGCAAGAAAACAAATATTTATGAAAACAAGGTTGATGATGATATAGAGGAAAAAGTTTTAGCAACGCTGAAAAGACGCCCTTGTACTGTCGAGGATATTTCGCAAATGCTTGGATTGAAAATTATGGAAGTAAATAAATATCTTGCTATATTTGAAGAGCAAAATATTATTGAAAGAATAAATGATGTCTTTTATAAGATTAAATAGAAATTATTTTAGGTAATAAAATGAAAAGAAAATATCTACTAACTGCAATTTTAATTGCATTATCAGGAATGATTTATTCCCAATCATTTCCACAGGTACTGACAATGCCAAAGATTAGTCCAAAAGCAGAAGTGATGCAGAGAATCGGATTGACCGATATAAAAATAGAGTACCACAGACCTGGAGTTAAAGGAAGATTGATATGGGGTGGGCTTGTGCCTTATGGAATTGTTTGGCGTGTCGGTGCTAATGAAAATACAACAATTTCTTTTACAGATGACGTTAAACTCAATGGAAATTTTCTACCTGCCGGAATCTACGGCTTGCACATGATACCGGACAGAGATGAATGGCTCGTGATTTTTAGCAAAGTAAATACCGCTTGGGGAAGTTTTTTCTATGATGAAAAAGACGATGCATTGCGAATAAAAGTTCAACCTATCGAAACAGAATTCATCGAACGACTTTGCTTTAGGTTTGAAGATTTAACAGATAATTCAGCTCATATTTGTATGCATTGGGAAAAAATAAAAGTACCTTTTACCGTAGAGATTGATGTCAATAAAACAGTGATTCAAAGTTTCAGAAAAGAGTTGGTCTCAATTCTCGGTTTTTATTGGTATAGTTTTTACGAAGCAGCTAATTATTGCTATCATAACGATATTAATTTGGAAGAAGCACTTGAATGGACTGAGCAATCAATAAAAAGAGAAAAGAATTTTTATAATCTGACTTTAAAAGCACAGTTGATTCAAAAATTAAGTCAGACAGAAAATGCTGATGATATAATGCAGGAAGCACTCGATATAGCAACGGAAAACGAATTAAATCAATTTGGACAACAGTTATTATCAGAAGATGATATTGATAAAGCAATTGAAATTTTTAAGTTGAATGTTCAAAGAAATCCACACTCATGGCTTGGATATTATAATTTGGGAGAAGCATATCTGACAAAAGGTGATAAACAAACAGCACAACAGTTCTTGGAAAAAGCGTTAGAGAAAGCACCAATGAATGAAAAAGATAAAATTAGATCAACTCTACAATCAACAAAACAGTAGGTTAAATTATGCAGTATGTTAAATTAGGAAAAACAGAATTAAAAGTATCAACAATTTCATTTGGTGCATGGGCAATTGGTGGAACGAACTGGGGACCGACTGATGATGAAATCTCAAAAAATGCCATTCGTAAAGCACTTGATTTAGGAGTCAATCTAATTGACACTGCTGATGTTTATGGCTTTGGGCATTCCGAGGAATTGATTGCGGAAATTATTAAAGAAAGAGGCAAAGGAGATTTAATAATTGCTACGAAAGCAGGAAATGATTTTTATAACACCACCGAAGATGATGACGAAGGTTACGGACCGATAAAAGAAAATTATAAGAAGGAATATATAATTTTCGCCGCTGAACAAAGTTTGAAAAGGTTGGGCCTTGATTGTTTGGATATTCTCCAACTTCATAGCCCTGATGTTTTAAAATTAACTCAAGATGAACCTTGGCTTGCATTAGAAGAATTAAAGAAAAGCGGAAAAATCCGTTATGCCGGATTAAGCATCAAATCATTCAAGGAAACAGAGCAAGCTTTTTTATTAGATGAGCATAACGATATTCTTGATACAATTCAGGTTAGATATAATTTATTGGAAAGAGAAGCAGAAAAGGAATTATTTCCTAAAGCAATGAAATATGGAATTGGTGTGATTGTTCGAATACCTCTATTGTTTGGATTGCTGACCGGTAAATTTAACACGGATTCAAAATTTGGCGATGATGACCATAGAAAATTTAATTTATCCCCCGAAAAGTTAAGTGAATATCTCAATAATCTCGGAAAATTAAAACCATTATTCGATGAGTTCCCAAATCATACAATGGCTCAAGCTAGTTTGAGATTTTGTATTTCACATCCGGCTTGTCATATTGCTATACCTGGAGCAAAAACACCACAGCAAGTAATGGATAATTGCGCAGCATCGGATTTTGGGCCGATACCACAAGAAATTTTAGATAAATACCTGTAGAGCGAGATTTATCTCGCTTGATTTGTGCGAACTGAAGTTTGCGTATATTGTTGAGCGAAACATAGTTTCGAAATGATGAGAACAAGCGATCCGTTTTAGGATGGACAATCAGACCTTCTCATAATCACAATAACTCCATTTCCAATCTTCCCACTTGTCACATAATCCAACTTTAACAGGATTATCCAACACATATTGAATAATTCGCAATAATTCATAGTTGTC
>JAFGID010000022.1 GCA_016929735.1 Ignavibacteriales bacterium
CCCGGATTAAAAAAATCAAGTTGGTAAAAAAAGGAGAAATATAAATGCCGATGACTGATCCAATTGCAGATTATTTGACACGATTAAAAAATGCGATTAAAGCTCGCAAGAAATATGTTGATATTCCATCTTCTAAGATGAAAGTTGCGATGTCGCATATTTTAAAAGACAACAAATTTGTTAAAGATTTCGATGTTATTGAAGATAATAAACAAAATATATTGAGAATTCGTTTGCAATATATTGATGGTGCATCTTCAATTACGGGATTAAAAAGAATAAGTACACCAGGTTTGAGAAGATATGTTGATCAGTACCACCTCCCACGCGTTTTAAATGGACTTGGTATTGCAATATTATCGACCTCAAAAGGTGTGTTAAGTAATGTTCAAGCAAAAGCCCAGTCAGTCGGGGGCGAAGTAATTTGCTATATTTGGTAATTATTGAAAGAGGTTTTTAAATGTCAAGAGTTGGAAAAAAAATTGTAGAACTTAAAGGTGTAACAGTAACACATAAAGATAATCTGTTAACGGTAAAAGGCAAAATGGGTGAATTGCAAAAGTCGTTTGACCCTAGATTATCAATAGAAATCAATGGCGAAGAATTGCAGGTTAAGAGACCCAATGATCAAAAAGAAATCAGAGCTTTGCATGGTTTGACAAGAGCATTGATTCAAAATATGGTTACTGGTGTTAGTGACGGTTACTCTAAAAAATTAGACATTGTTGGTGTTGGATATAGAGCTGAACTAAAAGGTGAGAATTTATTAATGGTTTTGGGTTACTCTCATCCTATTTATTTTATTCCACCAAAAGAAATTAAAATTGAAGTACCGACTCCTACTTCTATAATAGTTAGCGGAATTGACAAAGAACTTGTAGGATTGGTATCTGCAAAAATTCGTTCGTTTAGAAAACCTGAACCTTATAAAGGTAAGGGTATTAAATATACTGATGAAATCATCACAAGAAAAGCTGGTAAGACTGCAGCTGGATGATAATTTAAGATAAGGAGATTTTTTATGGATAAAAAATTAATAAAAACCAGAAATAGAAGAAGGATAAGAATTAAAAAAGATATTCTTGGAACAGCAGAAAAACCGAGAATGATTGTATATAGAAGTTTAAAGCAGTGCTATGTGCAGTTAGTGGATGATAACACAGGAAGTACTTTACTTTCCGCATCAACCTTATCAAAAGATATTCAAGAGATAGTAAAGTCGGCGAAAGGAAAAGTAGAAAAGGCAAAGATTGTAGGGAAGTATATAGGAGAAAAAGCTGTTGAAGCAGGGATAAAAACAGTTGTCTTCGATAGAAACATTTACAAATTTCATGGTAGAATAAAGGCAATTGCAGAAGGCGCAAAAGAAAGCGGTATAAAAGTATAAAAATTGCCGGGTCGTCTAATGGTAGGACTACGCCCTTTGGAGGCGTCTGTAGAGGTTCGAATCCTCTCCCGGCAGCAAAAAATATAAAACGAAAAGTTGGAGTTTGAATTTGAAAGCTAAAAAAGTAACTGTACTTGAAGGATTAAAAGAAAAAGTAGTCCATATCAATCGTGTTGCTAAAGTTGTAAAAGGTGGTAGAAGATTTAGTTTTAACGCAATTGTTGTTGTTGGGGATGGTAATGGACATGTAGGTGTAGGATTAGGAAAAGCGAATGAAGTTGCTGACGCAATTTCAAAAGGTGTTGATGATGCAAAGAAAAATGTTTATAAAGTTTCAATTATAAACGGAACAGTTCCACATGAAATAATTGGTAAATACGGTGCGGGGCGTGTATTATTAAAACCCGCTTCTGCAGGTACAGGTCTGATTGCTGGTAGTGGGGTAAGGGCAGTTCTTGAGTCTGCAGGTGTTACTGATGTGCTTACTAAATCTTTAGGTTCAAGTAATCCTCATAATCAAGTAAAGGCGACTCTGAATGGATTATTAAATTTAATTGATGCTAGAAGAATGGCAGATAAAAGAGCAATTACAGTAAAAGAAGTGTTTAATATTGCATAGAGGGAATTTATGGCTAATAAAATTAAAATAACACAAACGAAAAGTATAATTGATAGACCGAAGAAACAGAAATTGACTATTGAAGCATTAGGTTTAGGAAGACCAAATTATTTCGTAATTCATAATGACACTCCTCAAATAAGAGGAATGATTAATAAAGTATCTCATCTTGTTAAAGTAGAAGAAATTAAAGAATAAATTTTAGAAAGAATTTTTGGGAAATAAAATGGATGTATTAAGTAACTTAAAATATGCAACTGGTTCAAGGAAGAAAAGAAAGAGAGTAGGTCGTGGCGAAGGTTCAGGGCATGGTGGAACTAGCACAAGAGGAAGCAACGGTCAGAAATCTCGTGCTGGTGCAAAATATCGTGCTTGGTTCGAAGGTGGGCAGATGCCGTTGCAAAGAAGGATTCCTAAGCGAGGTTTTACCAGTGTATTCAAAACCAAGTATGAGGTCATAAATCTTAGTAAAATCCAAGAATGGATTGATAATAAAAAAATAGAGAATGATTCTATTAATGCTCAGATGCTGTATGAAGCAGGAATATTAAGAAAAGTTACAAGTCTATATAAAATTTTAGGTGATGGGAAGTTGATATCTAAAATTAGTATTGAAGCTCATGCATTTAGTAAAAGTGCAAAAGAGAAAATTGAAGCAATCGGTGGAACAATAAAAGAGATTAAAAAGTAATGAGTAAATTAGAAAGTTTCCGTAATATCTTCAAGATCCACGATCTTAGACAGCGAATACTTTATACTCTCGGTTTGTTGTTTATTGTGAGAGTTGGTTCGCATATAACATTACCCGGTATTGATTCGACTGTATTAGCTAACGCTATGGCGAATAGAAGCACAGACAATTTAATGGGTTTGTATGATATGTTTGCAGGAGGTGCATTTTCTAATGCTGCTATTTTTGCTCTTGGAATAATGCCATATATCAGTGCTTCGATTATTATTCAGTTACTTGGTGCAATTGTTCCTTATTTCCAGAAACTTCAGAGAGAGGGTGAAGAAGGTAGGAAAAAAATTACACAATTAACCCGTTATGGTACAGTGTTAATTTCTGCTCCTCAAGCGTTTGGAACTATCTCGGTGTTGAAATCTTATACTTTCCAGGGTATGCCAGTTGTTCCGTTGGAAATTCAGGGTTTCTGGTTCACACTTACTGCAGTGTTATTCTTAGTAACGGGTACCGTGTTTATGATGTGGATGGGTGAGCAAATTACTGATAAAGGTATTGGTAATGGTATATCCTTAATAATTTTTATTAATATTATCAACAGATTACCTTTCGCAATTCTTGATGAGATTAGATTGTTGCAGATGGGTGATAGGAATTTTATTATTGAAATTATAATTCTTGTTTTAATGGCTTTTATTATTGCGGGAGTTGTAT
The DNA here is from genome assembly GCA_016929735.1 of Ignavibacteriales bacterium. Classification (GTDB taxonomy): domain Bacteria; phylum Bacteroidota; class Ignavibacteria; order Ignavibacteriales; family Melioribacteraceae; genus JAFGPR01. Next base: position 3,406 of record JAFGID010000022.1, read on the forward strand.
TAGTTACACAAGGGACGAGGAGAATCCCTGTCCAATATGCGAAGCGCGTAATTGGTAGGAAGGTCTATGGGGGAGTCACTCAGTATATTCCATTAAGGGTTAATACAGCTGGAGTGATGCCAATTATTTTCGCTCAAGCTATTATGTTTATACCAAGTACTATTTTGTCCTTCTTTCCTGAAAATGAATTTATGCAAACATTAGCGGGATTTTTTAGTTACAATTCATACACCTATGCTGGGATTTATGCAATTATGATTATATTCTTTACTTATTTTTATACTGCTATTGCATTTAATCCTCAGGATGTTGCGGAGAACATGAAAAAGCAAGGTGGATTTATCCCGGGTATTAGGCCGGGAAAACAAACGTCTGAATTTATTGATAATATATTAACTAAGATTACCCTGCCCGGTTCGATATTCTTAGCTATTGTTGCAATACTCCCTACTTTTATAAGTAAGATGGGGGTATCAGGTAGCTTTGCTTCATTCTTTGGTGGAACGAGTTTGTTAATTATTGTTGGTGTAGCATTAGATACATTGCAGCAAATTGAATCACATTTAACAATGCGTCATTATGATGGTTTTATGAAATCGGGTAAATTAAAAGGGCGGCGAAGTTAATAAGGTTTATTTTGATATTAATTAAATCTAAAAAAGAAATAGAATATATAAGAGAAAGTTGTAAAATTGTTGCCGAAACTCTGCAGTTAGTAAAAAGTTATGCAAAGGAAAATGTTACAACATTAGAATTAGATAAGATAGCAGAGGATTACATTTTGTCAAATTTAGCAATACCTGCATTTAAAGGGTATTCGCAAGGTGGTTCGGTTGTTTATCCAGCTACTTTATGTACTTCGATTAATGAAGAAGTAGTACATGGAATACCGAGCAATAAAGTTCTTAAAGATGGTGATATTTTGTCGGTTGATGTCGGTGTAAAAAAAAATGGTTATTTCGGTGATGCAGCTATTTCAATTGCAATTGGAAATGTAAGCAACGAAAAAAGAAACTTGCTGGAAGTAACTGAAAAATCACTTTATGTTGGAATTGAAGAAGCAAAAGTCAATAACAGGATTGGTGATATTTCAAATGCAATACAATCGTATGTTGAAAAAAACGGCTGTTCAGTTGTCAGAGCATTATGCGGTCACGGAGTTGGAAAAAAATTACATGAGGAACCGCAAATCCCAAATTATGGTGAAAAATCTCAAGGACCGATTTTGAAAAATGGAATGACATTAGCGATTGAACCGATGGTAAATATGGGAACGTATAAAATTAATGTTGCTAATGATGGATGGACTGTAATTACGGAAGACAATTTACCTTCAGCACATTTTGAACATACTATTGCAATTATTAATGGAAGGGCAGAAATTTTAACAAAAATATAATATGGCTAAACAAGGACCAATAAAAGTTGATGGTGTAATTATTGAAACTCTTCCAAATGCTCATTTCAGGGTAAAACTTGATAACGGTCATATCGTATTTGCTCATATTTCAGGAAAAATGAGAATGCATTTTATTAAAATATTAGTTGGCGATAGGGTAGCGATTGAATTGTCACCATACGATTTATCAAAAGGAAGAATTACATATCGTTATAAATAAAAGGTAAATAAATGAAAGTTAGAGCATCAGTTAAAAAAATGTGTGAAAATTGTAAGATAATCAGGCGAAAGGGTGTAGTTAGAGTTATCTGTAAAAATAAAAAACATAAACAAAGACAAGGTTAATAAAAGGAGGTATTAGTTTGGCGCGTATTGCGGGTATTGATCTACCAAAAAATAAAAAAGTATATATCGGTCTGACATATATTTATGGAATTGGTCAGGCAGCATCAAAAAAGATTTTAGAAAAAGCAAAAGTTAATCCTGATAAGAGAGTTCATGAGCTAACTGAAGAGGAAATTGCTACAATCCGTTCTATTATGACTTCTGAATTTAAGGTTGAAGGTTCTTTAAGAACAGAAGTTCAACAAAATATTAAGAGATTGATGGATATTGGAAGTTATAGGGGTTTACGTCATAGAAGAGGGTTACCTGCAAGAGGTCAAAGAACACGTACAAATTCAAGAACAAGAAAAGGTAAAAGAAAAACTGTTGCAGGCAAAAAGAAAGCTGTTACTAAGAAATAATAAAAATTAGGAGATAAATTGTGGCGAAAGCTGTAAAGAAAACTAAAAAGAAAATTCACGTAGATGCTGTTGGCATTGCACATATCAAAGCATCGTTTAATAATGTAATAGTTACTATTACAGATATATATGGAAATACTATTTCGTGGTCTTCGGCAGGAAAGAATGGGTTCAAAGGTTCAAGAAAAAATACTCCTTATGCATCTCAGGTTACTGCAGCTGCAGCTGCAAAAGAAGCATACGATTTAGGATTGAGAAAAATTGATGTTTTCATTAAAGGTCCGGGTTCTGGTAGAGAAGCAGCAATTAGATCACTTAGTACAGCTGGGCTTACGATTATGGCTATTAGAGATATTACACCAATACCACATAATGGTTGTCGTCCACCAAAGAAAAGAAGAGTTTAATAGGAGTTAATTTATGGCAAGATACATTGATGCAAATTGTAAACTTTGCAGAAGAGAAAAACAAAAATTATTTTTAAAGGGAAGTCGTTGTAATACAGACAAATGTTCTCTTGAGAAAAGAAATTATATACCCGGTCAACATGGTCTTAGCAGAAGAATGAAATTTTCGGAGTATGGTGTTCAGTTAAGAGAAAAGCAAAAAGTTAAAAGAATGTATGGATTAGTCGAGACACAATTTAAAAATTATTACGAAAAAGCATTAAGGCAAAAAGGGGTTACGGGTGCAAATTTAATTAAATTACTTGAAAGAAGATTAGATAACATTGTCTTTAGACTTGGTTTTGCTGCTTCACGAAAAGAAGCAAGACAGCTTGTACTTCACCGACATTTTTTAGTAAACGATAAATTAGTAAATATTCCATCTTATCTTGTATCAACAGGTGATGTAATATCTGTTCGAGAAAAAAGTAAGCAACTCGATGTTATTCACAAATCATTAAGAAAAGTTAAAGACCATCAATATTCTTGGCTAGAAGTTGATAAAGCTAAATTGACAGGTACAATTCTACAAATTCCAGAGCGAGAAGAAATTCCGATTCAAGCTAATGAGCAATTAATAATCGAGTTATATTCTAAGTAATAACAAATGAGGTTAAGATGAGTAATATACAATTTGTGATGCCTGATAGTATCATTTTAGAAGAAACAACAAAAACAGATACGTATGGCAAGTTTTTTATTTCACCTCTAGAGAGAGGTTTTGGAAATACAATTGGAAACGCATTTCGTCGTGTTTTACTTTCTTCAATTTATGGTTCAGCTCTTACTGCACTTAGAATCGAAGGCGTTTTGCATGAGTTTTCTACCATTCATGGTATAGCTGAAGATGTTACTGAAATTGTATTAAATCTAAAAAAAGTCAGACTCAAAATTTTAACTCCTAATTCGAATAAAATTGATATCTCCTTAAGTGGTCCGACAAAATTCACAGCGGCAGATATCCAAAAGAATTGTCCAGAAATAGAAATTCTTAATCCTGATTTACATATAGCAACATTGAACGAAAATACCAATTTTAATTTGGAATTAAGATATGGAACTGGCAAAGGTTATGTGCCAAACACTGAGCAGAAAATTCCCGACCAGTCAATTGGGATGATACCAATTGATTCGATATTTACTCCAATAGTCAATGTAAATTATTTGGTTGAAAATGTTCGTATTGGTGAAAGAAACGATTTTGAAAAATTAATTTTAGAAATAAAAACAGATGGCTCAATTACTCCCCAAGATGCAATCTCGGAGAGTGCAAGAATTTTATCAGAGCATATCAAAATGTTTATTAATTTTGATAAGATTCAAGATGAAGTGAAAGAAGAGGAAACGATTGATCCCGAATTTGAAGCAATTAGAAAAAAATTACTTACAACAGTGGACGATTTAGAATTAAGCGTACGTTCACAAAATTGCTTACGTGCTGCAAACATTAAGACACTTGGTGAATTAGTAAGAAGACAAGAAAGCGAATTATTAAAATTTAGGAATTTTGGTAGAAAATCACTTGCCGAACTCATTGAAATTGTTGAAGTACATAAATTAGAATTCGGTATGGATGTAGATAAATACATAAAAGACGAAAAAGAAAGTATTAACTAAATTATTGGCAACCTGTTATGAGACACAATACTAAAGGAAAAAAATTAAGCAGAAAAAGAGGTCATAGATTAGCAACTTTGAGATCTTTGGCTACATCACTAATAAAGCACAAGAAAATTAAAACAACTCTTACAAAAGCAAAAGAGATGAGAAGATTTGTTGAGCCACTTATTACTAAAGCAAAAAATAATGATATCCCGGCACGTAGACTCATTGCAAAATTTATATATGACAAGAATGTAACAAAAATGTTATTTGATGAAGTAATTGAAAAAGTTGGAGATAGACCAGGGGGTTATACTAGAATTATTAAGTTAGGTCAAAGACCTGGTGATGCTGCTCAAATGGCTTATATTGAGTTAGTTGATTTTAGTGATGTACTTACTGCTAAGCTTAAAGCTAAAACAGAGAAGGAAGAAAAATCCAAAAAAGAAAAAAAATCTAAAGAAAGCAAGAGCAAAACTGAAGCTAAGGAAATAGAAGAGGCTGATGTTGAAGAAGTTGACTCTGAAAAAGATACTAAGGCAAAACCAAAAAAGAAAGTAAAAACAACACCGAAAAAGAAAGTAAAAACAACAGACGTTAAAGAAAAGACGAAGAAGAAAACGACAAAGACGGATGATAAGAAATCTGATAAGAAACCGGTAAAAAAAGATACTGAAAAGGATACAGACAAAAAAGCAAAATCTAAAAAGAAATAAATTAGATTAGTATAATTATATTTAAGAGTAATTGATATGCTTCAACTCAATTACTCTTTTTTATTATGATTGATATAAAATTCTACAAATCTTGTTTTGATTTACAAAGTCTTCCTAAATCATTAAATAAAGAAATTGTTCTTTGTGGTCGTTCAAATGTAGGTAAGTCATCTTTTATAAATACAATATTTGGCGTAAAAAATATTGCTAAAACAAGTTCAACTCCGGGGAAAACTCGTTCTATAAATTATTATTTGGTAAAGGATAAATTTTTTGTTGTGGATTTACCGGGTCTGGGATATGCAAAATTTTCAAAAGAAGATAGGGAAAAATGGAGCAGAAACATAAAGAATTATTTTCAATCAAGAGAAAATATTGCTCTTGTTTTTCATTTAATTGATGCGAGACACTTACCGACTATAATTGATATTGAAATAAATAATATTCTTTCAGAAACGAATATTCCATATATTGTTATATTGAATAAAATTGATAAATTGAAAAGAACATTTTGGAACAAAGCAAAAAATGAAACCTTAAAAATGTTTCCAAATTTAAGTTTTGGAGATAATGTTTTTATTTTTTCTTCAATTTCCAAAGTGGGTAAAATGGAAATTTTTAGCATTTTGCAAAAGTTATTTATGTAGAGCTATTTGTTTTGTTGTTTAAATTTTATATTTTATAGTTGCGATATTAATAAGATTATGAAATTAGAGAAAATAAATATTAAAAAAATATTAATTTTTACTATTATCCCAATTTTAATATTTATTACATTTTTAACCAACGATCTAATCTTAAAAATAATAATCTCCTTAATAACTACAATTTACATTGGTTTCATAATTTTCCTGCGAAAATCTCTTAAAACAGATAGAATATTAGATGAAAAACTAATTTACGATTATTCTCCAGAAAAGGTAGAGTCTGAATTTCAGGATGAATTTAAAATCGTATCTAAACATAAAGATTTTGAAACAATAACTTCTAATGATGATCTGGCATCAACTATTCTTGGCAAAAAAGAATTTTTCAAACCTCACGATTTAAAAAATAATTACGATAATATAGTAAAGGAAGAAATTCCAGATGAATTTTCTTATGACGAACAATTTATGTTCATATTAGATAAAATACTCACTGTTGTTAAGGATGCATTTCTTGCACATTCGGCATTATTCTTTTGGTATAACGACCAGACAAAAAAAATATCACTGGGTAGATACGTTTCTAGTTCAGCTGAAAATATTATTTCTAAAAAACTTGATTTAGAAGATGATATTTTAAGTAAAATTATTCAAAAACAAGAGCCTGAAATTCTTTCTAATATTCTACATACTGCCGAAAAAGATGTAATTCGCTATTACGACAAGGAAATAGGAATTAAAAGTTTTATTGGGGTACCATTCTTTCATGAGAAAAAACTCTATGGCATTTTAGCTGCCGATTCAAAGACAGAAGATTCATTCGGCATTGAAACAATATATTCCTTCGGTAGATTTGTTCGAGTTTTTTCAATCATTCTATCTCTGTTCAGCGAAAAATTTGATGAATCTCTTGCTGAAAAGCGCTTGAAAGCTATAACAGGCATTTTAAATTCGGATAAGGACTTAGAAACACAAGATAATTTAAATGAAATAATAGGAAAGACATTTAAAAATATTTTTAATTGGGATGCATTTGCATTTATTGCCTTCGATAGAGTTGAGAAAAAATTTTATGCATCAAAGGTTATAAACAACACTTCATCTCTCAGATATATCGGCGAAGGATTAGAAATAGATCTGAATAACACTTTAGTTGGTAAATCGGTAATAAGCGGATTACCGGTAAGAATTGACGATACAAGTTCTTCGCAATATATAAGGTATAACAGCGTAGAGAATATCAGTTTTGAAGGGTCCTTCTTAGCAATACCTTTGGTTTACGAAGAGCAGAATTACGGTGTTGTTTGTTTTGAAAATCTGAAGAAGAATAGCATAACAAATAATGATACGAAATTTCTTTTAAGTGCTTCGAAAATATTTTCATTTATTATTCATTCTTCAGCAACAAGCAAAGCACTGAAAGAATTAATAGATGTCGATTCAGAAACATTAGCATTAAACAATCGAGCTTTTAAGGAGCGAGTGAGTTGCGAACTGCAAAAATGTTTACAATTAAGTGTTCCGAGCGTATTAGCATTGATAAAAATAGATGATTTCCTCGACCAGGGAAGTTTCTTTGAAACTAATCCATTGAAGAAGATTATATTTACAATAATTGGAATTATTAAAGAAGAGATAAAACCGTGGGATTTGTTTTCTAGATATGATGATAGGATTTTTGGTGTTTACTTTTTTAACGCGCAGCTAAATGATGTCCTTTTATGGGCTGAAAAACTTAGGACAAAAATTGCCCGTAAACCAATTGCTGTTGCATCGAAGCAAACTACTTTTACCGTTTCCATCGGTATTGCATCAGCGTATAATAAAAATAATTTTGAAACATTAATAGATGCTGCTAATCTGGCTTTGCAGAAAGCTGTTGAGAGAGGCGGTAATACAGTTAAAAGCATTGCATAGAATCAATTGAAAAACTTTATTGTGATAATTCTTGACGGAATCGGTATAGGTGAATTACCCGACGCTCGTAAATATAATGATGAAGGAAGTAATACTCTGGTAAATCTTGCAAATTATTTGGATGGATTAAAACTTCCTAATTTTGAAAGAATGGGTCTTGGAAATATTACAGAGATAAATGGAATTAGAAATATCGAAGAACCAATTGCTTCATACGGTAAAATGAATGAAATTTCGATTGGTAAAGATTCAATCACAGGGCATTGGGAAATCGGAGGGATAAATGTTAAAATTAATTTTCCTTTATACCCGAATGGATTTCCAAAAGATTTAGTTAGTCGATTCAAAAAAATAACCGGAGTTGAAGGTGTTCTTGGAAATAAGGTCGCTTCTGGTACTGAAATTATCAAAGAATTGGGTGATCAGCATTATAAAACAGGTTATCCAATAATATATACATCTGCAGATTCTGTTTTTCAGATTGCAGCACACGAAAGAATAATTCCGTTAGAGAATTTATACGAAATCTGTCAGATTGCGCGTGAGAAAGTATTAGTTGGAGATGATCTTGTAACAAGGGTAATTGCACGTCCGTTTGTAGGTGAAGAGGGGAAATATCAAAGAACAACGAGCAGAAAAGATTTTGCATTAAGTCCAATTGAAGATACAATTCTTGATGTGCTTATAAAGAACAATGTCAAAACAGTTGCTATCGGAAAAATTAATGATTTGTTTAATAATCGGGGTATTAAAGTTAAAATAACCACTAAATCCAATAGTGATGGAGTAAAAAATATAATTAATTGTTGCCAGCAATTTTCAAATAGTCTTATTTTTGCAAATCTTGTTGACTTTGATGTGTATTATGGTCACAGAAATGATCCAATCGGCTTCGAAAAAGCATTGAAAGAGTTTGATGAACAATTACCAATGATTTTAAATAAGCTCGATGAATCCGATGCTTTGGTTATAACTTCTGACCATGGTAACGATCCAACAACTATTAGCACAGATCATAGTCGAGAATATGTGCCTCTGCTTTTCTATAGAAAAGGAAAGGTAGGACGGAACTTAAATATAAGGGAAACTTTTGGTGATGTAGCTCAAACAATTGCCCATTTTTTTAAAATAAATAATTCCTTAATTGGGACAAGTTTTTTGAATTAAATTGAAAATATTTTGAAACTTAATATAATATTATGCATCTCAAAAATGCCATTCTTTAACCAAATTTCGAGGTTAAATTGACTTTAGGAAAAGTAATCGGCACAGTTTGGTCAACTAGGAAGGATGAAGCTCTTGTTGGAGCTAAATTTCTTATTGTCCAACAGGTAAATTTAAAGTATGAAGCTAAAGACAATTTTATTGTAGCCGTAGATTCTGTTGGTGTTGGGCTGAATGAAATTGTTTTGGTTGCACAAGGAAGCTCTGCACGGCAAACAACCTTTACAAGAAATAAACCAATTGATGCAGTAATCATGGCTAAGGTTGACAAATTAGATATTTCAAAAGTCTAATATTTTGGTGATTATAAATGGTTCTAGGGAAAGTAATTGGAACGATTTGGGCAACTAAAAAGTATTCAGCGGTCAATAATTACAAAATGCAATTACTACAACCACTGAATGCGGAATTAGAAAATATCGGGGAACCGATAATTGTACTTGATACTGTCGGTGCTGGACCGGGTGAAATTGTTTATTTCATAACTTCTAGCGAAGCAGTAATTCCTTTAGATGTTAACGAAGCTCCAGTTGATGCGAGTATTGTCGGTATAGTTGATTATGTTAATGTTGAAAAAAAACTAGCATAGAAGATAAATAGTGGGGGTCTTTATTGAAGATAACTAAACAATATACCAACAGAGAGAGTCAATCGCTCGATAAATACTTGCAGGAGATTGGTAAAGTTGATTTACTCAAGCCTGAAGAAGAAATTGATCTGGCTGTTGAAATAAAAAAAGGTCACCATTCAGCGTTAGAGAAACTCGTAAAAGCAAATCTTAGGTTTGTAGTAAGTGTTGCGAAACAATATCAAAATCAGGGGCTTTCACTTGGTGATTTGATTAATGAGGGGAATTTGGGGTTGATTAAAGCTGCAGAAAGATTCGACCAAACAAGAGGTTTTAAATTTATTTCTTATGCTGTTTGGTGGATTCGACAAGCAATTCTGCAAGCTTTGGCTGAACAATCAAGGATAGTTCGACTTCCGCTCAATAGGGTCGGAGCTTTAAATAAAATTGGTAAAGCATATAGTAATCTTGAACAGGAATTTGAGAGAGAACCAAGTGAACAGGAAATTGCTCAAATATTGGAAATGGATATAAAAGAAATTAATAATACTTTGAAAATATCAGGTAGGCATGTTTCAGTTGAATCACCGATAACTCAGGGTGACGATAATAGGCTAATAGATATTATTAAAGATGAAGATCCTGCGCCAGACAATATTCTTATGAGTGAATCTTTGAAAGTAGAAATTGAGAGAACGTTGTCAACATTACCTGAACGGGAAGCTGAAGTAGTAAAATTATATTTTGGTTTAAACAACGAACATTGCATGACACTTGAAGAAATAGGTGAAAAATTTAATCTCACACGTGAAAGAGTAAGACAAATAAAAGAGAAAGCACTTAGAAAATTGCGTATGGTAGCAAGAAGCAAAGGGTTAAAAATTTATTTAGGTGAATAAAAAAAATAATTAATAAATTGGAGGTATGGATTGAAAATTACGAAGCAGTTCACAAACAGAGATAACCAATCATTAGATAGGTATTTGATTGAAATAGGAAAGGATGATTTATTAACACCTCAAGAAGAAATTGATTTGGCAATAAAAATTAAAAAAGGGGATCAATTCGCCTTAGACAGACTTGTAAGATGCAACTTGAGATTTGTAGTAAGTGTTGCCAAGCAGTTTCAGAATCAGGGATTATCATTGGGTGATTTAATTAATGAAGGTAATTTAGGATTAATAAAAGCGGCTAAACGTTTTGACGAAACTCGGGGATTTAAATTTATTTCATATGCCGTTTGGTGGATTCGTCAAGCGATACTGCAAGCGATAGCTGAACAAACACGTGTTGTTCGTATTCCTATGAATAAGCAAGGTAATCTGGTCAAGGTTAATAAAGCAATAAGTAAGATTGAACAGGAGTTTGAAAGACAACCGAGTGAAAGCGAACTCGCCGAAATGCTTGAGATGAATGTTAGTGAAATTACTGATACTCTGAAAGTGTCGGGAAGGCAAGTTTCTGTTGATGCTCCTTTCTCTCAAAACGAAGATAATGGTTATCTTGATGTTCTAAAAAATGATTCACCCTCACCTGATGAAAAACTTATGGGTGAATCTTTAAGGGTTGAAATTGATAGAGCACTTTCAACATTGTCCGAAAAAGAATCAGAGGTTATCAGATTGTACTTTGGATTAAACAGAGAACATTGCTTGACATTAGAAGAGATCGGTGAAAAATTTGACCTTACGAGAGAGAGGGTTAGACAAATTAAGGAAAAAGCAATTAGAAGATTGAAGCACTCTACCCGAAGTAGTACTTTGCGTGCATACTTGGGATAATTTAAATGACTAATAAAAAGTCGTTAAATATTATTTGGGGAATAATTGTTCTTGTAATTTTGAACAATTGTTCCCCTTCTTCATATACAGAAAGATACAGCGACAAAGAAGATGCAAGTGAAAAACAAAAACATGATAAATTATCAAACGAAAATTTCTACAAAAATATTAATATCTCTGCTCTCAACATAAATGCTTACGATTTCAAGAAAGAATATGAAAATAAAAAACTGAATAATATTACAACCTCACTAAAAGAAAACCTTATTTACTTCATAATTTATTATATAGGAACACCTTATAAGTATGGTGGCAATAATTTAAATGGCATAGATTGTTCAGGATTTACAACTAATGTTTATAAAAATGCTCTAAATTATAAATTACCGAGAACGGCGAGAGAACAATTTTCTGTTGGAGAAAATGTTGAAAAATATGAATTAAAATTCGGAGATTTAGTATTTTTCGATACACAAATTAATTCTTTTCCTGGACATGTGGGGATTTATATCGGTGATAATTCTTTTGTACATTCGAGTAGTAAAAACGGAGTAATAATATCATCATTAGAAACTAATTATTACAATACAAAATATGTAGGCGCCAGAAGGATTTTTTTAATTGAATAGTTATAAATAATTTAATTGGAGGTTAATATGGATTTTAGAATCGAAAAAGATACTATGGGCGAAATTAAAGTTCCTGTTGATAAATACTGGGGAGCCCAGACTCAAAGATCAAAAGAAAATTTTAAGATTGGTCCACCTGCTTCAATGCCAATTGAAGTAATTCGGGCATTAGCAATCGTAAAAAAGGCAGCTGCTATGGCTAATTGTGAACTTGGAAAATTGCCCGAAGATAAAATGAAACTCATTGTACAAGCCTGTGATGAAATTATTGAAGGTAAACTTGACGAACATTTTCCATTGGTTGTATGGCAAACTGGTTCAGGTACGCAAACCAATATGAACCTGAATGAGGTTATCGCTTATCGTGCCCATGTGATAAATGGTGGAAAATTAACTGATGCAAAGAAAACTATTCATCCCAATGATGATGTAAACAAATCACAATCCACAAACGATGCATTTCCGGCTGCGATGTATGTTGCTGCATATAAAATGGTATACGAAAAAACAATTCCCGCTTTAGAAAAATTGAAAAATTCTTTACAAAAGAAAGCTGATGAGTTTAAGGATATTGTAAAAGCAGGTAGAACGCATTTAATGGATGCTACTCCTCTTACACTTGGACAGGAATTTTCAGGCTTTGTATCACAACTTGAGGATGCTATTCAGGCAGTTAAAAACACTTTGCCACATTTAGGACAATTAGCGTTGGGTGGAACTGCTGTTGGAACGGGACTAAATGCACCTAAAGGTTACGATGTTCTTGCTGCAAAGAGAATTGCTGAATTGACAAAATTACCTTTTGTGACTGCTCCCAATAAATTCGCTGCTCTTGCAGCTCATGATGCTTTAGTTGAAACTTCGGGTACTTTGAAATTAACTGCGGTGAGTTTAATGCATATTGCAAACAATTTGCGATTACTTGCTTCTGGTCCAAGATGCGGAATAGGTGAAATTGTACTTCCTGCTAACGAACCTGGTTCTTCTATTATGCCTGGTAAAGTAAATCCAACTCAATGCGAAGCTGTTACAATGGTTGCTTGTCAGGTAATTGGAAATGATACTGCAATTACTATTGCAGGACAGCATGGCCATTTTCAGTTGAACGTTTTTATGCCTGTTATGATTTCTAACTTTTTAAATTCTGCAAGTTTGCTCGCTGATGTTTGTCATTCCTTTACTGATAATTGTGTAGTTGGTATTGAAGCTAATTTACCAGCAATTAAAAAAAATCTTGAAAACACATTGATGCTTGTTACTGCATTTACACCACATATTGGTTATGATAACGCAGCAAAAATTGCTAAGACGGCACATGAAAAAAATCAGACTTTACGCGAGACAGCTCTTGAATTAGGACTGGTTACTGAAGAACAATTTAACGAATGGGTTGATCCGAGCAAAATGATTTATCCGAAATAAATTGAGTTATTATCAAGCCAAGTCGAAATAGACTTGGCTTTTTTTGTTATTTTTCTCTTTTAATTGGTGAACACATTTTATTTTCATATTTTTGAAACCACAAATTTAAAATATTTTTTCCCTACTTATTTTAATAATTATGTTAGAGATTATTTTAAACATTTATATCATAATTGAAAAATATAAAATAGTCGGTTTCAAAGCCATCTCCTACGAGATTGATGGAGATGACGATGATAAAATTAAATATTTAAAATCACGTGTTATTGAAGATTATCAGCGAGCAAAAGAATTTTCTGCACCTACAAATAGATTTGGACAATTTATGGAATATAGAAAATTTTCCAAATTAGAAGAACAGGGAATGCATTATCAATTATTTGAAAATATATTTTCATATTATAGTATTCCTGAAAGACCACTTGTATGTGTTACTCCGATACTTGATGGTAAAATTTTAAATCAATGACTATTTGAAAAAATAATCAGGAAACAAAATGGAAACAAATACTAAAGATATTCAGCAATTGTGTGTTAACACTTTACGAACACTTTCAATTGATGCAATTCAGAA
>JAFGID010000238.1 GCA_016929735.1 Ignavibacteriales bacterium
ATGTCAGCGAAAACCATGCTTTGGAAGTTGAAATTCCTAATTCTTAAATCATCAAAATTGAAATAATCATATCTTTTTTCCGAAAACAAATTCTCATTTGTCTGACGCAAGAAAGAAGTGTTTTGAATCTTAAATTTATTCAGTTTAATATCAAATCCGAATAATGAATCGGCTTCTTTTTTAACAGATACTTCCTCGGTTGGTTTTCCGAATATCTTCTCATAGTTCCAATTTCCATTTTTATCTTGCAATAAATTAATCTGCGCATCTGATATTAAAATTTCATCTATAGAAATAATTTTTAACAGGAGTGAAAAAGGATTGTAATTCAACTCTATCTTTTCAGCGAAAAATAATGTGTCCTTGTTATTAACGATGGAAGTATTATAAAGATCAAGTGAAGTAATAATAGTTCCTTCAATTCTCTCTATATTCAATTTTCCATTTATAATAGCATTGACTTTCGAAATGATTTCTTCACGGAGAATCTCCTTGAAAAAATGGGTCTGCATCAGTAATAAAGCAATTACAATTAATCCTAGAATTGAAATGAGAAAGTAACGGATATAACTTCTTATTTTCTGATGGAGAGGTCTTTTGATATTTTTTTTGCTCTTCAATTTAATTACGATAAAGATCTAAAATCTTTTCAATTATCTTCGTGGTCGATTGCGAAGCTATAAAATTTATTCTCTTTACCACGCCCCCATTTGCTTCAACGATTTCCCTGCCTATAATTTTATCAAGTTCCCAGTCAGCACCTTTGACTAGCACGTCTGGCAATATCTCGCCTATAATTTTTTCAGGTGTATCTTCATCAAAAAAAGTCACATAATCAACTGATTTGAGATTCGATATAATAAAAGCACGCTCTTCCTGCGGAAGTATTGGTCTTTTTAATCCTTTTATTTTTCTTATTGATTCGTCTGAATTAAGTGCAACAATTAATATATTTCCAAACGATTTCGCTTTATTAAGATAATCAATATGCCCTATGTGTAATATATCGAAACAGCCGTTTGTAAAAACAATTTTCTTCTTTTGTTTTTTCAAACTCTCTCGCCATTGGGGTAGTCTTTCTCTTATTACGAAATTCGAAATCATTTTATTTCGCTTTGTATTTCTTTAAAAAGTTTTTCCAATTCTATAGGAACTATACCAACTTCCTCACAGACTAATCCGCCAGCATAGTTTGCAATATACGCGGCTTCGGAAATGTCTGCACCTGCACAAAGTGCTAAAGTCAAAGTTGAAATTACAGTATCGCCTGCACCAGATACATCTGCAACATTTCTTGCTTTTGTAGGAATTTGAATTAACGGTTTATCTTTTTCAAAAAGTGCAATCCCTTCAGCTCCCATCGTTATCAAAATATATTTTGCATTAAGACGAGTCAGCAACTCATTACCAGCATTTTTTAACTTTTCTTGACTATCTATCTTTATCCCTAACACAGATTCAGTTTCTTTCTTATTCGGCTTGAAGACGGTTACATTTTTATATTCAAAAAAATTATCATACTTCGGATCTACTGTAAGGATCTTATTATTTGAATTTGTAATTCGAATTATTTCTTGTATCAATTCTTTTGTTAAAACTCCCTTATTGTAATCTTGAAGTATCACTCCATCAATACTCGAAATATTTTTTTTAAAAAATCCAATAATTTGTTTTTGTATATTATCGCTTATTGGATGTTTGTTTTCCTTATCTATCCTAACGATTTGTTGATTAGCTGCAATTACCCGTGTCTTACAAGTGGTTGGTCTTTCATCATCAACAAAGATTCCATCCTTTTTAATTCCCGCTTCATACAAAAGTGAATTAAAAATATCTGTGTTATTATCATTTCCCACAACTCCTATAGGAATTGGAATACCACTAAGTTTGAGAATATTTAATGCAACATTGGCAGCACCACCAAAGCGAAAAAATTCCTCGTCTACTTCAACGATTGATACCGGAGCTTCTGGAGATATTCTGTTCACCACACCCCAAAAATATCCATCAATCATCAAGTCGCCAATCACAGCAATTGTCTTGTTAAAAAAGCATTGCTTTAATGATAATATTTTATTTAAATCTAAATCTAACATAAAATCACCCCTTGCTCCAAGTGGCTATTGGATTATATAATTCAATCGTTAGAATACCCTTATCAGAACACAACCACATTTTTTGTCCATCATAATACATATTATTAATTGTGCTTGGTATGTTTTCGTTATCAATCGTTTGAACTTTATATGTAATTCTATTAATTAGAACTAATCCTTTTCCATAAATTTCTTTTGTATCAATACCAAATTGATATAATGCTACCCAAAGATAATTACCTGTCCTTTCAATACAATAAATTCCATTCGCAGGAAATCCGTTAACCTTATCAAACCTTCTCCAATTGTTTTTGTTATCAAACTGGTATAAACCGCCAACATTATAATTTTTTTTCTGTGGTGTGATAAATTCATCTACTCCGATCCAAACATAATTTCTCTCAAACAACATAGCCGAAATCGAAACAAAATCACCTTCGCCGTTAAAATGATTTGATTTGGTATTATAAAAAGTAATGGCGTTTTTAGCTTTAATATCCTTTCGCTTATCATACTTGTGCAACCCTGCTTCTGTTCCAAACCACACAAAGTTCTCGTCCTGGACAAATACTGTTGCGATTGTATTTGTTTTTTCATTGCCACCAACCGTCAAATCATAATCAATATATTTTTTAGTTTTTATATCATACTTTGTTAAATTCATAAATCTTCCAATCCATACAGCGTTAGCATATTTATCATAAGCAACCGACCTTATCCAATTGCCGAGTTGACCTCCTGCGGAAAATTTGCGCGACGTCCATTTGTTTGTTTTTTTATCAAGTATAAATAATCCATCAATAGAACCAGCCCATACATATTGTTCGTTTGCCGTAATACAATAAACAAAATCATTCTTTATCCCACTATTGCTACTATTATATTCAGTCCAACTATTATTTTTTTTTGAATATCGAAATATTCCACTGCCATAACCAGCTGCCCAAATAAATTCACCATCATCAAAAATTTTATACACAACAACATTGTCCAAATGTTTCTCTATATTGACAACAACTTGCGCCAAGACAAAACTTGAAATTAAAAAAAATAAAAAAAATAATTTAGTGGTTTTATTCATCTGCCCTGCCTTTATTCTTCAAAGTGAATTTCCCAGTGTTTTTCAAATCCTTCAATAATATTCTTCGATAATCTATCATAATCAACTTTCTTTCCTATTATTTCTTCAATATCAGTTGTGCTATTATCAAGTTCATTTTTTAATTCTTCGATTACATCTTCACTTAAATTTAGATAATTTACAATCTTTTTGTGAAAATCTCCACACAGAATAGAGCCGTGTTGAAGAATAAAATCACCCGTTTTCCTTTGCGCACTTCCGATGACCTTTTTCCCCTTCAATTTAACTTCATTCTTTGCTGCATTTGAAAAGCATAGTAAACCTTTATCAGTTTTTAGCAAATCAGAAAAATTAGGTTGATTTTTTTCTAACTCAAGTTGATTTAATTTTGTGTCATATATCTTTAAACCAGCTATTAAAGATAATGAAATTTTTTCATAAATCTGTTTTGCACTTAGACCAAATTTATTTGGTACAACACAAGAATAAGTGATTTCTTCAGCATGAAGTATTGCCCTTCCGCCAGTAGGTCTTTTAACTATATCAATATTATCTTTCTGCGATTTTTTCCCATCTATGTCGGAATATTCCTGATGATATCCTAATGAGATACAATATGGTTGCCATCTGTACAATCGAAAATATGCTTCATCTTCTCCACATATCTTAGTGAGTTGAACATCGAAATCCATATTGAATTGGCCTGTATTTGAACCTGAGTTGATTAATTTCCAAATCATCTGCCAATGATTCCACGTTTACTATTTTTAACAAAATCCGTAATTTCCTTAGCGTAATTATTATCAGGATATTTTTCAAGAATTTTTACTACTGCTTCTGAAAAGTTATATCCCGACATATATAAAATCGAATAAATATCCTTAATTGTTTGAATATCCTCATTAGAAAAACCTCTTCTTCTAAGACCCACAACATTCAATCCCTCAAATTTTGCTGGATAGCCACCGATTAAAGTATAAGGAGGAACATCCTTAGTCGTTTTAAAGCCACCTCCAATCATAACTTGTGTTCCAATTGTAATAAATTGTGGTACTATTGCAGCGCCACCAATTGTTACAAAATCACCAATATGAACATGTCCTGCTAACTGAACTGCGTTTGCCATTATGACATTATCGCCTACTACACAATCATGAGCAACATGGCAGTATGCCATAATAAGACAATTTTTCCCTACACTTGCTTTCCTTGTTTCTTTTGTTCCTTTGTGTAAAGTAACAAATTCTCTTATTACAGTATTGTCTCCGATAAAAAAGTGAGTCTCTTCATTTGCAAATTTCAAATCTTGAGGTACGTTGGACACAGAAGACCCTTGATAAATTTTTACATTGTTACCAATCCTTGCACCATCATAAACTACAGAGGAAGATCCGATATAGCAATTATCGCCAATTTCAACATCATCATGAATAATTGCATAAGGTTCAACGAAAATATTTTTTCCAATTTTGGCTTTATCGCTTACTAATGCGGTTTTATGTATTTTACTCATAATTAATTTTATATGTTTTTTAGTCAGGTTGATTTTCTCTATCAACAATCGCAGCTGTGAAATCTCCTTGTGCCACTAAATTATTGTCAACATAAGCAGCTGCTTTCATCACTACATACCTTGATTTAACGCTTACAAATTCAACTTCAAGGATAAGTTGGTCTCCCGGTACAACTGGCTTTCTAAATTTAACATTATTCATTCCCATAAAAAAAACAAGTTTTTTTGTCGGGTCTGGTATTGTATTCATTAGCAATATTCCACCTGTTTGGCCCATAGCTTCAAGTATTAATACACCGGGCATTATTGGTTGTCCGGGAAAATGTCCTTGGAAAAACGGCTCGTTTGCTGTAACGGATTTTACACCTATAACCTTTTTATCCAATTCCAGATGAATAATTTTATCAACTAATAAAAAGGGATAGCGATGTGGTAAGATTTTTTTAATTGCATTTACATCAAATACAACTCCTTCCTTTTTCAAATGCTGATATTTTTTGACAAGTTTTTTCTGTTGATATAATTTTCTGATGCTCTTTGCAAATTCAACATTCGCCTTATGTCCAGGACGTGCAGCAAGTATCTGAGTTTTTAATGGGGCTCCAATTAATGCCAAGTCACCCAACATATCCAATAGTTTATGTCTTGCAGGTTCGTTTTTATAACGCAATGTTTTATCGTTCAAAAATCCGTTCTTTCCTATTCGTATTTCGTCTTTAAGACCAATTTTGGTTTGTAATTCTTTTAATTGTTCACTTGATACTTCTCTGTCAACAATGACAACTGCATTGTCTAAATTTCCACCTTTGATTAATCCTTGATTTGCCAACGCTTCAACTTCACTTAAAAAGCAAAAAGTTCTTGCTGGTGCAAATTCCTTAACAAATTCACTTTCTAAATCGAAGAGTCCTGTATGCTGACTTCCAAGTGCAGGATTCTGATAATCAACCATGACAGTTAATCTATAACTATCAAGCGGAAGAGCAACCATATCAACTTGTTCTGCTTCATTTTGATAACGAATAACTTCATCAATAATCAAATAGTCTTTTGGCGTTTCCTGAACTTTGAAGCCCGCTTCAAGTAGTTTGTCCACATATAACTTAGTACTTCCATCTGTTACCGGTGGTTCAATTCCATTTATTTCTACTTTAATATTATCTATTTGAAGCCCAACTATTGCGGCCAACACATGTTCAACTGTATGAACTTTAATATCACCTATGCCCAGCGTTGTTCCTCTGGAAATATCAACAACGAAATCCACTAATGCAGGTATCTCTGGTAAGTCTGCTAAATCGGTTCTAATAAAACGGATTCCATAATTATCTGGTGCTGGTTTAAAAGTAAGTTTACATGGTGTTCCTGTATGTAATCCATGACCATTTATAGATACTTCTTTTGCTATAGTTCGTTGGAGTTCTAACATTAATTATCTCCATTATTTTTGTTTAGTTGATTTTCCAGTTCTGTAATTTTTTCTTCTAATAATTTTATTCTTTCAACATACTTTGGTAAATTATCAATATGAGCTTGAAGAGTATGTGTCGTCCTTAACTCTTTAGCAGGGTATCCAAAATATATACCTGGCTTTGATATTGATTTTGGAACACCCGATTGAGCTCCGATTATAACACCATCCGTTAATTCAATATGTCCAGTTAAGCCCGCTTGTCCACCAAGTATACATTTATTTCCTAATTTTGTACTCCCAGAAATTCCACTCTGTGCTGATATTGCACAATGCTCTCCCACAACAACATTGTGTGCTATTTGTACAAGATTATCAATCTTTGTTCCTTTCTTTATAATTGTCGAACCCAGAGCAGCCCTGTCAATTGAAACATTAGAACCTAATTCGACATCATCTTCTAGTATCACATTACCAATCTGTGGAATTTTTAATTGGACTCCATCCTTATTTTGTAAATAACCAAATCCATCGCTTCCGACAACAGTTCCCGAATGAATAATTACATTATTACCAATAATACTGTTCTCTCTAATTGTAGCATTAGGATATATTAGACAATTTTTTCCAATTTTAACATTAGGTGAAATAACTGTATTATGAAATATTTTTGTTCCGTCGCCTACTTCACATCCTTCAGACAAGACAACATTAAAACCAATCGCAATATTCTCACCAAGCTTAACATTCTCGGCAATATTTGCACTTTTATCAATACCACATAAATTTACTTCTGTCGCAAAATATTTAATTATTAAATTTCTAAAAGCAACATTTGGATCATCAACTACTATATAAGAAATATCTTTTCGTGTCTTATTATGTTCAGGTTTAACTAATACAGCAGATGCTTTTGTAGTATCAAGGTATTTGAAATATTTTGGCAGATAAAGAAATGTCAAGTCGCCCTGTTTTGCTTCATCAATCTTGGCAACGTTGGTTATTTCAATACTATCATCACCATAAATTTTACCGCCGACAAAGTCGGCGGCATCTTTTATTTTCAATTTCATTTTGTTATTTGAGTTTTTCAATCACCATATTAGTAATATCATATTCTTCTTTTGCGTAAAGAAAGATAATGTCTCCACTTCTGTCAAAGACAAAATCAAGATCATTCTCCTTTGCTACTTCTTCGATAACAGTAAAAATTTTATTATTGATGGGTTTCATTATTTCTTCTTGCTTTTTGAAAAGCTCGCCTCCAGGTCCAAACTTTCCTTGCTTGTAATCCTGCATCTTTTTCTCTAAATCAATTAACTCTTTTTCAACTTCAGCTCGCTTTGTGTTACTCATAATCAACTTTCTTTTTTCGTAGTCATCATATTTTGTTTTCCACTCGGCTTCAATTTTCTTTAATTCATCTTGCCACTCAGCAATAAGTGCATCCAAGCGTTTTTGTGCATCTTGTGCTTCAGTATAATTATCCATTATTGTATCAGAATCAACGTACCCTATTTTTACTTGACCAGAAATAAACGATACTAAAAACAGAAATAGAAATACAGATATTACCTTAAATGATTTCATTTTATTCACCCTTTAATGTTTTTATTTTCCTCTTTTTAGCTTATCCAAAACTTGAAATGTAATATCATAAGTATCATCAGAATATAATAAAACTGGCAGCGTATCAGTTTTATCAAGAATAAAATTCATTCCTTCAGATTTCGCAACTTCAGTAATCGCATTTCGAATTTTTAATTCTATCGGTCCAAAGAGCTCCGTTCTCTTCTGATAAATTTCTCCTCCTTGTCCGAATTTTTTCTGCTCAAAATCTTTTATAGCTGCTTCTTGTTGAACTAAGCTTTGTTGCGCTGCCTGAATTTGTTCCTGTGTCATAGTCTCAAATTTTTGTTGATAACCTACATATTCGGTTTGAAGTGCCCTTGTCATACTATCTCTTTTAGCCGTCTGCACAGAAATCCAAGCATCTAAATCACTTTGAGCTTTGATTGCTTCAGAAAATTGCTCTAGTATTACATCTGTATTAACAAAACCTATTTTTTGCCCATTTAACGTTTGAGCAAACGAAAGTGCATTGAATAAAAACAATGCGAGAATGAAAAGTTTAGTTTTCACTTTAACCTCAAGTTTATGTTTTAAAATCCTCTTCCAAATTGAAAATGAAATTCCCATTGTGGTTCCTGTCCGTCAACGCTTTTTCTATCAAAGCCATAACCATAATCGAATCCGAGTAATCCAATTGGCATTATCATAATTCTTGCTCCTAAACCAACAGATTTTTTCAAGTTAAAGAAATCAGTTTCCTTTAAGTTAAGAAATACATTTCCTGCTTCTGCAAATGCAATTAAATATATGGGTATTGGTTCCAATGTTAAAGCGGTTCTTAATTCCACTGTGTATTTAGTCATTACTCTTCCCCCAATGTTTCCAAAACCAGGTCCGACCGTTCTATCATCATATCCTCTTAAAGGAACCGTGGCAATATATTGACCATTTCCACCCATAAAATAATATTCAAAAGGTTGTATGTAAGTACTTTTTGTTAACTCATCCATATAACCAAGCGAAATATTTGTATATAAAGCAAATCTATTGCTATTAAACAACCTTTTGTAAATATCAGCATTAAATTCAAACTTGTAATAATCTACCTGCCCCGGTAAAAATGGTCCACCCGATATTTGACCATGCAACGAAACTTTTGAACCTCTTGACGGAAAAATCGGGTTGTCTATATCCGAACGACTTATTGTCGCTCCCAAAGTGTACTGTCTTGACAATCCAGTTTGATAATAACTGCCACCATCAATTACGTCATTATATTGAAATCTGAAAAATCCCTGAATATAGAAAAAATTATCGGGCCATGATAACCTTCGTCCAGATTTGAGCGTAAACCCTGTTTGTCTCAAATCGTAAATAAATCGTTGCCTCGTATCAAAGAGTTCAAAACCTACCATAGTTGGCGTATCAAGAAACCACGGTTCTGTAAACCCAATAGTAAAAGTTCTGTAATAATTATTAATTCCAAATTGCCAACTGAAGTTGAGAATTTGCCCACCCCCCATTTGAAATGGATGAGTAATTGAAAAATTTGTTAAAGTAAGTCCAAGAGCACCGCTAAACCCAAAGCTACCACTATAACCAACAGACGCATTAAAATAATCACTCGATTTTTCTTCCACATTAAAGGTTAGAGCAACAGTGCTATCATCCACAGGTTTGTATGTTACTCCTTCTGTATTGGAATATAGTTTTTCTTGATTAAAATAATTCAAATTCGCAAGTTGTTGAATGCTTGTAATAATATTTCCACGACTAAAATAATCACCAGGGACAATAAATAATTCTCTTCGGATTACTTTATCCATAGTTTTATCGTTTCCAGTAATTTCAACAGTTCCAACTTTAAATCTATAATTTTCAGCAACTTTTATTGTTATGTCGATTGAATCTGGGTTAACCTTTATTTCAACAGGTTCAAGATTGGCTGCTAAGTAACCGCTATTTTGATAAAGTGAAGATGCGTCTGATTGTTGTTCGTTAAAATATAAATTTTGTTGAAATTTTTCTAAATTATAGATATCGCCCTTTTCAAATCCTAATCTGTCCGAGAGCTCTTGAGAATCAAACACAGTATTACCTTCCCAAGAAATATTTCTAATTTTATATTGATTACCTTCATAAACCGTAACGTAAATATCTAAATCCTCACTCTTATTGTAAAAATGTAGTGAGTCTCCCAAAATTTCAAAATCCCGGTAACCATTATTAAAATAGAATTTTTTTAGTAATTCCTTATCTTTTTTATAATCATCTTTATTGAATGTAGAGCTACGCCAAAACTTCCACCATACATGAGGAGTTGTTTCGTCAAACTCATCAGCTAAATCATCGTCATCGAATGCCTCATTATTAATAAAATAAATATTTCGAACAGTAACCTCCTCTCCTTCTTCAATATAATAAACTAAAAGAGTTTTATCTTTAATTTTTGCTACTGGATCTACTTTAGAGGATGCATCATAATCATAAACAGTCTCGTATGTATCTTCCGTATCATTGACATTCTTCCAAGTAACAATCAATTCATCGTCATCAATTTCATGTGATAAATATCTATATTGTTCTGGATTTATCTGTGCATTCATTAATCCTTCTTCATCGTATAACTTTTTCATTCTACTTTTAATCTTAAAAATTTCTTGTTGCGTTAAGACATGACCTTTGTCAATCCTTACTGCTTTATTAAGGTCATCATCATCAAGTTCATCATAACCTTCAAAAATTACTTGTTCAAGTCGAGGATTTTCAGTTACCTTTATTAATAGAAACACACCATTCTCAATTTGCCTTTCAATAACAATTTGAACATCAGAAAAAACTCTCAATTTCCATAACTTTTTTATTGCATTATTTGTTACATCGCCGGGTATCTCAATTTCATCTCCAACTCGTAACCCGCTGTTAGCAATTATCGTTGCTGCATCAGTTGTAACATTACCCTCAACAGAAACACCTAATATTGTAAAATTCTTTTGCTCGAATTGAGGGATAACAATATTTTGTGTCACTATCCACAAGGATAAACAGATAAAAATTAAATTCTTTAGTTCTCTAAGATTTAGAGATTTTTTCTCTTTTAATTTGTTGACTAACACGACCAAACCTTCTTTCTCTACTTTGAAAATCCTTAATAGCATCAATTAGGTTTTTAGTTCCAAATGCGGGCCACAGAACATCGGTAACGTAAATTTCCGAATAAGCAATTTGCCACAAAAGAAAATTACTAATTCTTAATTCCCCCCCACTCCGAATAAGCAAGTCGGGTTCCGGCATTCCCCGCGTTGTTAAATTTTCAGATACTAATTTCTCGTTGATGTCTTTAAGCTCAATTATATTGTTTTTATACTGAGCACTTATATTCTTTATTGCTTCTATTAGTTCCCATCTGCCACTATAACTTAGGGCTAAATTTAATACCATTTTAGTGTTGTTTTTTGTCTTCTCAACAGCTTCGATTAATTCCTTCTGAACAACTTTAGGCAGTGAAGAAATGTTACCGATAAATGTTAGTTTAATATTATTTGCATGAAGTTCGTTTGTTTCGATTTGTAATGATTTAACAATTAGTCTCATTAGAACAGAAACTTCCGATTGAGGACGATTCCAATTCTCGGTTGAAAAAGTATAAAGGGTTAAAAATTGTACGCCTAAGTTTGCACAACCTTCAACAATCCTTCTGACGGTCTCGACTCCCTTTCTATGTCCTATAGCACGGGGCAAACCCTTGTTTATTGCCCACCTACCATTACCGTCCATTATAATTGCAATATGTTTTGGGATATTACCTTTTTTCTTCAGATTTTCTATTTCTTGAAGTTCTTTTATAATCATTTAATAATATTTATTTTTAGAATAGCAAAAATATATGACAATACTTAAATAATCAAGGTATTAAAACATTATATTTTAATAACTTAAAAATATTTCATATACTAATTACTTGAAAAATAAACAGTTAGTTTTAACAAATCATTATATTTGTATTTAAAATTTACAATTTTTATATGAATTCTAATTATGAAGCCGTAATTGGGTTGGAAGTTCATGCTCAATTACTAACAAAAAGCAAGATATTCTGTAGTTGTTCAACTGAATTCGGTTCTCTGCCCAACACTAATGTTTGCCCAATTTGTTTAGGGCATCCAGGTGTGCTACCCGTATTGAATTTACATGCTTTAGAATTTATTATCAGAATGGGTTTGGCAACTGGCTGTTCTGTCAATACACAAAGCATTTTTGCAAGAAAAAATTATTTTTACCCCGACTTACCTAAGGGATATCAAATATCTCAATTTGAAAAACCAGTTTGCGAAAATGGTTATATCGAAATTGAAGAAAATAAAAATATTCGAATAAAAAGAATCCATTTAGAAGAAGATGCTGGAAAGTTGATTCATGAACATGGAAATGTTTCTCTCGTTGATGTAAATAGATGTGGCGTCCCATTAATTGAAATTGTAAGTGAACCCGATATACATTCCTCAAAAGATGCAGTAACTTATCTCACAAAACTTCGACAAATTTTAATTTATCTTGGTATTTGTGATGGTAACATGGAGGAGGGCTCACTCAGATGCGATGCAAATATATCAGTAAGACAAAAAGGTGAAGTAGCGCTTGGTACAAGAACTGAAGTTAAGAATATGAATTCCTTTAAAAATGTTGAAGCTGCTATAAAGCATGAAATAAACAGACAAATAGGAATAATCGAAGAAGGAAACAAAGTAGTTCAGGAAACTTTGCTCTGGAATGCAGAATTAAATGAATCAATATCAATGCGCGGAAAGGAACAAGCTCATGATTACAGATATTTTCCCGAACCCGATTTAGAACCTATGATTATAAGTGATGAATGGAAACAACAAATCAAATCGACAATTCCAGAATTACCAGATGAAAAGAAAAAAAGGTTTTGTAGCGAATATAAACTTCCCAAATATGATGCTGAAATACTAACATCGTCAAGAGAACTAGCCAATTATTATGAGAAAGTTGTTCAAGTTACACAGAATTATAAAGCAGCAAGTAATTGGATTATGAGTGATGTATTAAAAATAATCAATGAAAGAAAAATTGCTATAAACGAATTTTCAATTTCTGCAGAAAATCTCGGACGCTTAATAAACTTAATAACAGGAAACAAAATTAACGGAAAAATTGCTAAAAAAGTCTTTGAATTGATGTTATTAGAGAATAAAACTCCAGAGGATATAGTCCAAGAAAAGAAATTACTTCAAATTACTGATACTTGTGCTATTGAAAATATCGTGGAAGATATAATTCAAAAAAGTCCCGAACAAGTCGAAGATTACTTAGCTGGCAAAGAAAAAATCATTGGCTATTTTGTGGGTAAAGTTATGGCTGTTACAAAAGGCAAAGCAAATCCGCAAATAGTTAATGAAATTCTAATTAAAAAACTCAACAAAAAAAGACATATATAAAAAAACCGTCTCAGAAAATTTTGAGACGGTTTTCGAAATCTGAAATCACTTGATTCAGATTTATTTCTTCTTAGCTGTTTTTTTAGCTGCAGGTTTTTTTGTAACTTTTTTCTTAGCTACAGGTTTTTTTGCAACTTTTTTCTTAGCTGCAGGTTTTTTTGCTGCTGGCATAATAAATCCCATTAATTATTAGTAAATAGTTATTTAAGAGAATTTTAGAAAATAGTTAAAGAATAAATTATTTCTTTTTAGCTGTTTTCTTTGCTAATGTTTTCTTTGCAGCTGGTTTTTTAGTTGCTGTTTTTTTTGCTACTGCTTTTTTAGCTGCTGGTTTTTTACAAGCCATGATTACTCCGAAAATCTTGATATATGTTAATTTATAGTAATTATTTTCAATGCAATTTATTTTTAAAAGGATTAAAAATCAAAAATATTAATTGTTGCATAAATCTTTCAAAATTTTAAAGAACAATAAGTTTATTTTTTAATTATTATAATATTTTTAATAATTAACTAATGAAAAAGTAATAAATTATTTTAAATAAAGCAATAGTTTATCAATTAGTTTAAAAAATATATTTTTTAGCATAAATTTACACTAATTGATATATCAGACAAAATAGTTCTGTTTATTCATTCCAGTTTTTTAAACAAATCAGCCATTTCGATTGCTGACAAGGCAGCATCCCACCCCTTGTTCCCGGATTTTGTACCTGCTCTTTCGATTGCTTGTTCAATATTATCTGAAGTAATAATACCATAAATTATTGGAACCCCCGTCTCTAAACTTGCAGTTGCAATTCCCTTTGATACTTCTGATGCAACAAAATCAAAGTGGGGGGTAGACCCTCTTATAATTGCACCCAGACATATGACTGCATCATAATTATTTTTCTGTGCTATTTTTTTTGCCGCTAGTGGAATTTCAAAAGAGCCTGGTGTCCATACAATATCAATATCTTTTTCAAGACAATCATGACGGTTCAAACAATCAAGTGCCCCTGTCAATAATTTGTTTGATATAAATTCATTAAATCTGCTAATAACTATTGCGAATTTTTTTTCTTTAGCAGATAAAAAACCTTGAATAATATTTGCCATTTTCATTCCTCAAAAATTTATTTTTTATTTTCTTTTAACAAGTGCCCCATTTTTTCTTGTTTAGTCTTTAAATATCTTTCATTAAATGGAGTTGGCTTAATTTCAATAGAAACTCTTTCAACAATTTCAAGATCATAACCTTTAAGAGCGATTATTTTTGCTGGATTATTTGTCATCAATCTAATTTTTGTTAGCCCTAAATCTTTTAATATTTGTGCACCAATCCCATAATCTCTTAAGTCAGCTTTAAATCCCAACAATTCATTTGCTTCTATTGTATCTGCTCCCTCTTCCTGTAGTTTGTATGCTAATATTTTGTTCACCAATCCAATACCACGTCCCTCCTGTCTCATATAAAGTACAGCTCCTCTACCTTCTTTTTCAATCATTTCTAATGCTTTGTCAAGTTGCTCACCACAATCACATCTTTGTGAACCAAACACATCTCCTGTTAAGCATTCAGAATGCACACGAACTAAAGTTGGTGTTTCTTCACTCAAGTCACCCTTAACAAGTGCTACCGGATGATCGTTTGTATCCAAATAATTTTCGTATAAATGCAATTTAAATATTCCGTGTTTTGTTGGCATATCCACAATAGCTTTACATTCAACGAGTTTCTCTCGGCTTCTTCGGTGTTTAATAAGAT
The DNA here is from genome assembly GCA_016929735.1 of Ignavibacteriales bacterium. Taxonomy (GTDB): domain Bacteria; phylum Bacteroidota; class Ignavibacteria; order Ignavibacteriales; family Melioribacteraceae; genus JAFGPR01. Next base: position 14,886 of record JAFGID010000238.1, read on the forward strand.
CGGCAATTGTAATGATTCTAAAATTATGTTTTTTACAATACTTAATTAAATCAGGTAACCGAGCCATCGTTCCATCGGGATTCATTATTTCGCATAATACACCAACGGGTTTCAATCCTGCTAATTTAACAAGATCAACTGCTGCCTCTGTGTGTCCTGCTCTTTTTAAGATACCACCATTTTTCGCAATAAGTGGTGAAATATGTCCGGGGCGTGCAAACTGCTCGGGTTTTGTAGACAAATCCGCAATCGCCCTGATAGTCGCCGCTCTGTCAGGAGCAGAAATTCCGGTTGTTGTTCCGATTTTATAATCTATTGTAACAGCGAATGGTGTTTGATGAAGTGCAGTATTTTCTTTAACCATAAATTCTAGGTCAAGTTCTTTTGCTCTTTGTTCTGTAACTGAAACACAAAGTAATCCACGTGCTTCTTTAACAATAAAATTAACATCGTTTGGTGTTATCAATTCAGCTGACATAATTATATCTCCCTCGTTTTCTCTGTCAGCATCATCTATCACGACCACCATTCTACCGTTTCGTATATCTTCAATCGCTTCTTCGATTGTGTTCAAATATTTCTCTGCTTTCATTAATTAATATCCCATTTTTTTTAACCACTCCACAGAAAATAATCTGTCCGTATTTGTTTCATTTTTAATTATTATATTTTCAATATATTTTGAAAGTATGTCAACTTCAATATTTACATTATCACCTATTCTTTTTAAATAAAGATTAGTATTATTCCAAGTATGAGGAATGATTGACAATCCTATTTTATTTTCATTTACTTCTGCAACGGTCAAACTAATTCCATCAATCGCGATAGAACCTTCTTTAACGACATATTTTAAATTGTTATTTGAAATCTCAATTATAATATAATAATTTTCGCCAAGTTTCTTTACTTCAGAAATTTTTCCAATTTCATTTACGTGGCCTGCGACAATGTGACCGCCAAGTCTATCTGATAATCGCAATGCTCTTTCTAAATTTACAACTGTTGAAATTGTTAGGTTTTGCAAAGTCGTTTTCTTTAATGTATCTCCAACTGCATCTGCAGTAAAATTATCTTTAATAATATTTGTTACCGTCAGACATACACCGTTAACCGAAACTGAATTATTAATTTTTAAATCATCAAAAATCTTTTTTGCTGAAAAAGTAAATCTGTAGCCACCTGCTATTGATTCTTTATTTGTGATTTTTCCTA
>JAFGID010000239.1 GCA_016929735.1 Ignavibacteriales bacterium
CTGACTGTAATCTCCATAACTGGCTGAATAATTCCAGCTGCTTTTTGAATCATTTCCAGAAACGGAAATGCTTGATACTTCTTTTCCATTTAATAACCATTGATAATTTAAAGATGTATTTAAGTCAATATCATATGCTTGGACTTCAAATTTTAACGAGTTTCCTTCATCGATTTTGATATTTATATTAGTAGGAGAATAAGAAAGAATTTGGGGTGGATTATTTGTATTGATAACTTCAATTTCAAAACTTTGAGTAACCTTCTGTTTTCCGTCAGAAATTTCTATGATTATCTGATGAATTCCTACCTGATTATTACTCGGAGTCCAGATTAATAAACCACTTTCACTACCAATACTCATTCCTACAGGACTAAGGATAAGAAGATAAGTTAAGTTATCACCATCAGCATCTTTTACTTCTAATTGATAAGAATATTGATTATTTTCTGTAGCAGTGATAGTAGGTTCAGAAATTATAACCGGGGAACTATTTAAAAAGGGGAGAAAATCTGCCAGATTTTGGCATCCCCCTATTGATATTAAAATAATCAATCCAAATAATAAAGTAATAAATTTCTTCATCTCTTAATATGTTCCTTTCTATAAATATTTTTCTACTTATTACAAGGTAATTAAGTTTTACTTTGGTATTGTTGGTGGTTGTATTGCTACAAAAAATAATATGAGTATGGAATGTCTCTGGTTCTAATGGTGCTGGCTCGTTCTATTTTTTTATTTTATTCATTTTAATTTCCGAAAATCCTTTCTGCATTATCATGATAAATCATTCTTAAAGTCTCGTCATCGAGATGAAGTCCTTTGTAAACCGTATTGAGGTCAGTTTGTTCCCGGGCTTTTTTGCTCATCATCTTATAAATCGAATCTGGCAAAGCAAATTCCTTCTTTTCCAAAATATCAAAATAACTTAAGGTAACATCATCAATATAGTTCCTGCTTTTTGCCCGGTAAGCGGTAATGACTATATCTGTTCCGAAGTTTATCCGATCACGATATTTCTGCATAAATTCCCGGAAAGCCACAGCATGGTAAGAAATCCTTTTAAACCCGGCGACTTGAAAATCGGGATGGCCAAAACTTATATCAGTATACAAATTGGGGTAAGTATCAAGAAGTCTGCTTAAGATTGTGAGATTACTGGAAGTCAAGATAAAATGAGGAGCAATAACAACCAAATCAGGAAAGGCTTGTAAAATTATTTCCATTTGGTCTAAAAAACGTCCACTATTTATATGATAAAGGATGGGTATCCCCTGCTCTTCACAGTATTGATATACTTCCATCATCCCGGGATTATCTAAAGGAAGATGAAAAAAATTATCATAGAAATAGCCATGGCCATTATACAATTTCAAACCTTTGGCTCCCGCAACGATAAATTTTTTTAATTTTTCCAGCTTATCTTCATCTCGGGGATCAATGGTGCATAATGCTATAAATTTATCGGGATATTTCTTGCTTATGTTTATTATTTCTTCATTATTCTTATCATATTCACTAAATCCATATTTAGGATTTAAATAAAAAGTATATTTTGAGGTTCCCAACAAAATCATTTTATCTATCTGACAATCTTCCATCACCTTAAGGAGAAGAGGAATATTACTGAAAGATTGAACATGTTCATGGGCATTTATAATTTTAAAAGCCGCCCTTCTCTCTTTGGTTGCAGGGTCTATTTCTGCAATAAGAGCCGAAGGCTGCTTGTCTATCCATAAGGGTAGGTACCCCATCTGCCTGATATACCACAAAAACATTGTTACCAATAATATGATAATTATAATATAAAACCACAAATCACTTTTTTTTATTTTCCTTACCTTTGTTGTAGTTTTAGTTTTAATATTCACCTGTCTCTTGGCCATTTTCCCCAACTTTCCCTTGGAATAAACAACTAAAAATTATTATATCTTATTTATTATTAAAACCCAACAAAATATTATTAAAAGGTAAACTTTAGTGCCTGGCACAAAAGTTTACCTTTAGTTAGCTTTTATACCAGAATCCCATTGAACTATTTATTTGTAAAGGATATAATAATCATATTATGGCAAGAAGAAAGAGAACCGAGATAGAATATAAAAACGCTATTTATCATATCATCGTAAAGGGTATAGAAGGAATAGACATCTTTACCGATAATATGGATAGAAATAAATTTCTACAACTTCTACAAAAAATGGTTACCTCCCACAAAATTCAATGCTTCTCCTATGTATTAATGAATACTCACTTCCACTTGCTTTTAAAAACAGACGAAGCGAATCTCTCTCAGGCTATGCAATTTTTAAATTCTTCTTATGCTCATTGGTTTAATTTTAGGCATTTAAGGAAAGGACATTTATTTCAAGACCGCTATAAAAGCCACCTTATCTTGAGTCCTCTTTATTTATATAATGTAGCTTCTTATATTAGCCAAAACCCGGTAGAAGCTGGGATAGTAGATTCTCCTGAAGAATATAAATGGAGCAGTTTTAAGTATTATGCTTTCATATCTTCACCTTCTCCTTCGCACTTACCAAATTATTTTCCTCCCTCTTGGTTAAAGGTTGAAGAATTTTTAAAAATTTGTAATACAAGCGCAGACGAATTTATCCATTTTGTGAAAGAAAATACGTATAATAAAAATGTGGAAAAATCCCTCAACGAACTATCTCAGGCAAAAAACAAATTTCCAAAAAACATAGTAACTATATTAGAAAAAATAAATTTACATTTGGGAGATATTAAAACAAATAAAAATTTAAGAAATTTACTCATTTATTTGTTAATAAAAGAAGGTTACAAGATAAAGGAAATATCAAATTTTCTAAATCTTACCAAACAAGCCATACTTAATATAAGCAGGAAAACAGAAAAAGATTTAAACACCGACTCCATATATATTTTTTGGTTAGATATTATAAAATCTCAAGTATTATCATAAAAAGGTAAACTTTTGTGCCAGGCACCAAAGTTTACCTTTGGGGAAATATGAAAAAAAATGTAATTTTTCTTATTTTAATAATCTCACTTACTATTCTTCAGACTGTATTTATAGTGGAAGCTCGCTATGACCCTAGCTTAAATTGGCAGGTTTTAGAAAGTCCCCATTTTTCAGTTTATTTTTCTCAATTGCAAGACACTGAAAAAAATGATGATAATTTTAGTTATAATAATGAACAATTAGCTCAACAGATAGCCGAAATTGCTGAGGAAACCTTCCAGCAAATCAATACTCAGCTTGGCTCTCCTGACCACCATCATCACCTGCAAAAGATAGCTATAATTATGGAAGACTTTTCTGATTACACTCAAGGCTTTGCCTCTTCGTTTCCTCACAGAGTGATTCGCCTTTCCTTAACCACCCCCACAGCCAAATCCTTTGATATGAAATTTATAAGCTGGCTAAAAATGGTTATCACTCATGAGTACACCCATCTGGCTCATTTCGAAATGACCGCCGGACCTACTACTGCCCTGCGTGCCTTATTTGGCCAGATACTTACTCCTAATGCC
>JAFGID010000240.1 GCA_016929735.1 Ignavibacteriales bacterium
GACCAATAGAATACCATGAATCACCATCATTTGTTGTATAGAAAACCCCGTTCAATGTTGCCGAATAAATAGTTGAACCAGCTGAATAAAGAGAGTGCCCAATCTGTGCTTCAGGACCCAGATTTGTCTTAACCCACTGACTTTTAGTTGTATTTGGCGAAAGCAAAAAAACACTTAAGAAAAGTGCATTCCATAAAAATATATTTTTCATGAGAACCTCAATTTTAATTTACAGATTGTTAAAAATTATTTGTTAGTGAATATTGGAATAAATCTTTATACTAAAGATAGGTAATACTTTTAAATCAAAAAATATAATAATTATTATTTGTATAGATTAGATTATAATTATAAACCAAAGATTCTTCAAATATTATTTTTTATTTAAGCATTAAGCTCTTATTAGATAAATCTCTTCTTTTGACAAGGGAGTACCATTAGGTTTAAATATTTGGTTAAACCATATCTCAGGCTCTGCTCCATCCGGGTGACTATTATCTCCCCAAGCATAAATTGTGTTAGTTTTACCCTTTACTAATCCCCAGTTGATGGCACTGACATTTTCGTTTTTAAGCAAAGGCAATATTTTATTGAAGGTGCTTCCATTTGTACGTGCCATATATTCCGTGCAAATTAATGGACGATTATAAGTTCGTAGAAAATCAATCATTACCTTAATAGAAGAATCTGAACTGTAATTATGGAAAGTAATTAGTATCAGAACTTCCTTCTTGCCTAGGATCCTGCAACCAACCTGAATTATGAATTCCAAGTTTTGGTAAGGGTTGTTTGCCAATCTTATTAGTACCATTCCAACAATCATCAAAAAAAACAAATATTGTTTTTATTTTATGATTTGAAGAAATGGATAAATATTTTTCTACTCTGTTTATAAAACCTTCTTCATCTTGTATCCACGCTTTGTGATGCAAATACACTCGCATTACGTTGAACCCAATAGATTCAGCAAAACCAAGTTCACGGCTAATCGTAGTAGTGTCGAAAGTTTCCGCCTGCCACATTTCGAGCTGATTAATTGCTGTACTTGAAATAAAATTAGCACCTCGCAACCAACCATTTTTTACTGACCATCTATTGGCTTGTTCCTCGGTCCATTTCTGATTTTTATTTTCATCTACTTGACAACTACAGAAAATAATTATTGTAGGTAATAAAAAGCTGCATAAAAATTTTATACTCATAACTTTCCCTTAATTAATATACCATTCACAAATATTTTTAGGTGATTTTTTCTGGAATGTTTTTAAAACATAGACTTACGTTTTACAAATACCAAAATTTGCAGCAAACAGGAACGGAGAATAAATCTAATGTTGTATATCGTATAATATCCGTTATTCGGTTTTGCATTTCAAAAAATCACCATCAATTATCAATAACTTTACGCCATTTTCTGATACTGACCGATGAGAACTCAAGTTATCAGATACTACATAAGTCATTCCTTTGGTTAAAGTAAAATTTTCACCACTTTGAAGTTCGCTGGTAAATTCACCTTCTAAACAGTGCACAATATGTCCTTTCTGACACCAATGGTCAGCCATATAATCATTTGAATATTCAACAATTCGAACACGCAATCCTTCAAATTGAACAGTTTGCCAAAAGGCAGTTCCTCTATCACCTAAATGTTCTTCTTTTGGGATCAAAGACCAATCAATAGTTTGAAATGGAATATTTTGATTATGCATTCTTACCTCTATTAAAACATTATTATTAAATTAATTTTTTTAGTTTGGGAAATATATTCAAAACGTCAGAATAATTTATTCTTAAAATGCAACTGTTTTATTTGAAACTTCTGAAAAACAAAAACAATTTACTCATTCTGATCCAGACTTGTCGGGAGAAGAATCTCATTTTTATAAATTTTTATGTCTCAATAAATTGCAAAATAAGATTTTTCGTAGCTTCGCTCTTCAAAATAATATTTTGATATTTTTCAAAAGATTCTCATTTGCTTTGTGAAAAGCAAAACATTTAATATCTTTCCGAAGTAAAAACAATAATTCTTAATTTAATCAGACTAAATAATCTTTAACAAAAACAATAGAAGGACACTATGGATAATTACAAAATTGATTTATCGGAAGTATTTGAATTTAAAAACAAAATTGATTATTCTACTGGCGGAGTGGTGAGTAAAAAGGTAATTCAAAAAGGGACAGGCAATGTCACACTTTTTGTATTTGACAAAGGACAGGAATTGAGTGAGCACTCAACCCCCTTTAATGCTTTAGTTCAGGTGCTGGAGGGGGAGGCAATGATAGTAATTAGTAAAGTGGGATACTTGGTAAAGGGGGGGCAGTCAATAATAATGCCTGCAAATCTACCACATGCTGTCAAAGCAAAAGAAAAATTCAAAATGCTCCTTACAATGATTAAAGAATAAAATGCTTTGAAATTAGAAAAATTATACTTATATTTTGAAAGACAATTCTTTAATTAATTAACAAAGGAGGCATTATGCCAATCAAAGTTAATCCCTATAGCAGTAAAGGAGGAGCAGTTTACCATGTTTACGCTGATTGTCCACTAGGAAAAAAGATTCCAAAGAAAAACAAAGTAGCTGAAAAAGGTAAAAAGAAACTTTGCAACTTTTGTAAATTGCTAGCAAAAGCTAAACCTAAAGTAAAACCAAAAGCTAAAGTGAAAGCAAAAGCTAAAGTGAAGGCTAAAGGTAAAAAACGTTAAGAGCTGATTTTTGAATTAATATAGTAGTTTTTGTAAGAGGTTGTTGTAAAAAACAACCTCTTGCTTTTTAAATGTTTCTTAATTCTCTCATCATCTCTTCAAACTGCCCAAATGTCAATGATTGTTCACCATCACTGAATGCCTTGTCAGGCTCGGGATGAAATTCTACCATCACCCCATGTGCACCAACTATCTTTGCTGCCTTTGCTAATGGAATTACTTTATTTCGTTGCCCCACTGCATGAGAAGGGTCAACAATGATCGGTAAATGCGTTTTCTCTTTCAACACAAGTACAGCACTTAGATCTAAAGTGTTTCGTGTAGCTGTTTCAAATGTTCTTATTCCTCTTTCGCAAAGAATAACCTGCCTGTTACCCTGCGATAGAATATACTCAGCCGCCATCAACAATTCTTCAATTGAAGACATCATTCCACGCTTGAGCATTATTGGTTTGTGTGTTTTGCCAATTTCTTTTAGCAAGGAAAAGTTCTGCATATTTCTTGCACCAATCTGTAAAATGTCAGCGTGTTTCAACACAGCTTCTATTTGATTTATTTGTAGAACCTCGGTAATTACAGGCATACCATTTTGGTTCCCAGCGTTCTCTAATATCTCTAATCCATCAAATCCCAATCCTTGAAAACTATACGGGGATGAACGTGGCTTAAAACATCCGCCTCTTAAAACATCTGCTCCAAATTCTTTTGCATGTGAAGCACAAGCAATAATTTGCTCATTAGATTCTACCGAGCAAGGTCCCGCAATAACTACAAAATTACTTCCACCTATTGTTACATCTTTTAATTTTATAATCGTGTCTTCTTTTTGATATGCTCTGCTGGCTAATTTATAATTCTTTGGAATAATAATTTTTTCTTCTTTCTCAACTTTCAGTGTCTTACTTTTTTCTTTTTCGTTTTGCTCTATAATTTTATCAAAAGGTAATTTTACTTTCTTAAATCCTTCCATTGGATAGCAACCAAGTACTTTGAAAAATCTTGTATATGGTCCAAGTTCGTTAATTGCTTCTTCAATATTCTTATCGTTAATATTTCCTTCAAAATCAAGATAGAACATTTCTTCCCAAGGGTTGCCGAGTATCGGTCGCGATTCGAGTTTTGTTAGATTGATTTTTCTCTGCTGAAAAACAGAAAGTGCATTTACCAAAGCACCCGGCGAATGTGATGTTGCCATCACAATTGATGTCTTTGCGGGAATTCGCGAATCAACCTGAATAGGTTTTCTTGTTGCAATTAAAAACCTCGTATAATTACCACTTTGATTTGCTACTCCTTCGGCAAGGATTCTTACTTTAAATAATAGAGCGGCCTCTTTACTTGCTAGGGCAGCATATTTTGGATTTTTTTCTTCTATTATTTTTCTAACAGATAAAGCTGTGTCCGAGAAATATTCAACTTTACAGTTTTTCAAAGTTGAAATAAATTTACTGCATTGTGTTGCCGCTTGATAATGAGCATAAATTTTTTCTATGCTGTCAATAGAGTTATCCTTTATTGCAACCAAACAATGATTGACAGGAAATGTTTCTTCACCGATAATTGATAAAGAAGTATGCAACAGGAGGTCATATACTTCATTTATTCCCCCAGAGGTTGTATTCTCAATTGGAAGTACTGCAAACTCAGCTGCACCTTTTTCAACTGTGTTTACCACATCTTCGAAAGTATCGTTTTTAACGAATTGTATTTTACCAAAGTAATTAGAAAAATATTTTTGCGAAGCGAGATAACTGTAAGAACCTTCTATTCCTTGGATTGCAACTACAAGCGGTTTATTCTTTCCGGCTTTTCCACCTTGAATTTTTTGTAAATGCTTTTGCTGCAATTTTACCGAGTCCTCGATTATTTCCTGATAGATTTTAGTAATAAAATGAGAGCTTAAACCAAGTTTCTTTCCTGTGCGAATAAGTTTTATAAGCAAATCCTCTTCTCGTTTTTCATCTCGAATAGGTTTATCACTTACTTCCTTTATCTTTACGACTTCTTCGCTCAGGTTTCTTCTTTGTGATAACAATTCAAGTATCTTATTGTCAACACTGTTTATTTCCTCTCTGATTTTTTCAAACGATATTTTTTTAGCTCTCTTCATTTTATATTTGTTAATTGTTACAAAAAAATTGAAATTTGAATGTTAAATAACAATTATTATTTTATTAAATGCAAGATTTTTATTTATTTTAAGGAGATGGAAATGAAACAGATAATATTAGTCGGATTTCTTTTTATTTTATTTGCATGCTCATCTGAACCGACACAAAGCAATGGTGGTATTACCGGGACTATACGATACATCGAACTGGAAGGAGGCTTCTATGGCATCCTTTCAGATGATGGTCAAAAGTATGATCCAATTAATCTACCTCAAGAGTATCATGTGGATGGCTTACAAATAGAGTTCACTTTTAATAAAAGAGATGATGTATCTTCTTTCCGCCAGTGGGGTACAATCATTGAAATTATAACCATTAAATTGCTGGACATTGAGGAATTTGAGGTTTCAATTGACGAGATATTTGAAATTGAACTTGCCTCGAATGCTACAACCGGATATGGATGGGTTTGGAAAAATAAAAGTATTAAATCAATCGTTGATTCTGTAGAACATAAATATATGGGTAGCAATTCAAACGCAATGGGAGCAGGTGGAACTGAGGTGTGGAAATTTATGGGAATATCAGAAGGTGAAGCAACTATTCGTCTTGAATATTGCAGAGGCTGGTCTCCCAATTCAACTGTTAACGTAAAAGAATATTTGATTAAAGTAAAATAAATTTTAACAATAAATTTTAATTTATTTGGAGGTGTTATGCGTTACTTAATTAGTGTCATCATACTAAGTGTTTTCCTAATTTTCACTTATACAGGTTGTGAGGAGAGAAAAGAAAAGAAACAAAGAAAAACAATTAGTTTTACAGAAAACGAAAAAACTTTAACGGAAGCAAACAATCAGTTTGGCTTTAATCTTTTTAAGGAAATAATTAAGCAGGAAGGTAGTAATAAAAATATTTTTATTTCTCCTTTCAGCATTTCCTTTGCTTTAAGTATGACTTACAATGGTGCTGCAGGGGAAACCAAAACTGCAATGCACAACACTCTTCAATTCGGCGAACTATCAATAGAAGAAATCAACAAGTCATTTAAAAGTTGCATTGAACAATTTGAGTATCTCGATGAACTTGTTAAATTTTCAATTGCAAATTCAATCTGGCATCGAAAGGAATTATTAACAAAGGAAAAATTTATTTCCGATTGCCAAGAATATTTTAAGGCAACTGTGCAGGGAATGGATTTTACAGACAGTGATGCTGATGTTATCAATCAATGGGTAAAGGACAATACAAACAATAAGATTGAAAAAATAGTTGAAAAACCAATTGACCCATCAACGATTATGTTTTTAATTAACGCGATTTATTTTAAAGGTGATTGGAAAAATAAATTTGACCCGTCAAATACTTTTGAAAGTGTGTTCAAAGATCAGGAAGGAAAGGAAAACAAATGCCAGATGATGAAGCAGGAATTGAGCGTTCCATATCTTGAAGGTGAAAATTTTCAGGCAGTTGATTTATCCTATGGTAACGATGTTTATAGTATGACAATCTTTTTGCCAGACGAGGAAACAGATATTGATGATTTTATAAGTACTCTGACTTTAGAGAAATTTATCGAATTGTCCGCTAACCTTCAAATAAAAGAGATAACTATAAATTTACCAAAGTTTGAATTGGAATATGAAATAGAATTGAAACAAGTTTTAACCACCTTGGGAATGGGAGTTGCATTTGGTCCTGCAGATTTTTCTAATATGGTAGATGGAGGTGGAGTTCAAATAAGCAAAGTAAAACACAAAACCTACATAATGACCGATGAAGAAGGAACCGAAGCAGCGGCAGTTACATCAGTCGAAATGACTAAAGGAATGAATAATGTAATGGTTATTGACCGTCCTTTTGTATTTGTAATTCGTGAGAGTAAATTAGGAAGTATTTTGTTTATGGGAAAAATTGTTAAACCATAAGTTTTTATAAATTAACTATATATATTTTTATTTAGCGTAAATACTTATTGCGATTCAATTTCTACTAAATTTTTTAATTAAATTATTTTAATTCCTTTTAATTAAGTAATTTATTAATAAATTATCTTATCTAAACTTACCTGATAACGATATAATATTATCTAAAAGAAGGCTTTGAAAAACCTCTTAATGTCATATTGATTCCGACAAGTCGGAATCAGTATGACAAATACCTAGTTTTGCAAAGGGTTCTAAAAGTAATATCATAGTTTTTCACTTACCAAGATAAACGAAACAATAATTTTATAATAAACAAGATTTAAAAAATCAACTTGATTTTTATTAAACTTATAAATACATTGAATTAGAAATTATACGGAGTTTTGATGAATTATCCCTTTGAAAATTTCGGGGATGAAAACGAATCTGAAAAAGAAAAAGAGATTAAAGATCAGATAAAATTTCTTCGGGAAAGCATTAGACAGGGGGATATATATTCTTTAATTGATGTTTTAGAGGAATCTATCCAACTTTGCATCGAAAACTCTCTTTATGAGGACGGATTCTATATTGCCGAAGAATCTGTTAAGGTTCTTCCATATAATTCTGAGATATGGCAGCTCAAAGGAGTGTTACATAATAACACACTAGATTTTGATAAAGCTCTCGAATCCTTCGATAAATCAATTGCTTTGAATCCGTCAGATGTTGAAACATTAATAAATAAATCAATCGCTGAAGATAATCTTGGTTTTTACGATGAAGCAATCAAAACGCTGAATGAAGCTAAAACTATAGAGCCTGAAAACGAAGAGGTATATTATGGTTTAGGAGTAATTTATGCAAAGCAAGGAAATATAGTAAAAGCAATAGAAAATTTGGAAGAATCAATAAAGTTGGATTCGAATTTTAACGACGCAATCTCAGAGTTGGCTATTTGTTACGAGGCAGTAAATAATTTGGATAAAGCATTAGCCACTTACGAAAAATTTTTAGAATTGGAGCCATATAGTCCAATAGGGTGGTATAATCAAGGTATTATTTATATTAAGTTGAATAAATTTCAAAAAGCTATAAACTGTTTTGAATTGGCTTTAGCAATAGATGATAAATTTGTCAGCGCTTGGTTTAATCTGGGTGTTGCTTATGCTAATAGCAATAAACTTTTATTGGCGAAGGACTGTCTTGAAACGGCATCGCAAATTGATAAGCAAGACGAGTCAATTTGGTTTTATCTTGGAGAAATTAACCGTGAGCTGGAGCGATATGAAGACGCAATTGATATTTTTAACAAAGCAATTAAATTAGATGATAAATTTTTTGAAGCATACTATTCACGGGGATTGTGTTATTCCGTTTTGGATAGGGATCATTTGGCTTATGAGGATTTTCGAGATGTTGTTAAACTTAAGTCAAACTGGGATGAAGCGTGGCTTACAAAGGGAGAGCATGAAATGAAAATGGGATATTACGACGATTCTATCGTGAGTTTGAATATTTGTATTGAGCTAAACCGTAACCTTACAGATGCATGGGAACTTCTTGCAGAAGCATATTCAGAAAAAGGAAACTGGGAAAATGTAATTGATGCATATAATCAATGTATAAAACTTACACCAAGTAATGCAAATGCGTATTACGGCAAAGCCAAAGCAAATTTTATTTTACAAAATATGCAAGATGCAATTGACTGTCTTCGTTCTGCAATTAAACTTGACCCAAGCATAAAATCACAAATTGCCAAGGACTATCCTTCAATTAAAAATTCTTCCCTACTGGATATATTAGAATCAGAAAATAATTAAAGTTAATTATATGAAAAAGTTAAATCAAGATAATGTGAATATCATTGGCGTTATAGGTTATCCTATAAAGCACTCACTTTCCCCGTTGATGCACAACACAGCGTTCGCTTTGAACAAATTAAATTTCAATTATATTCCATTTGAAGTACCGAGTTCTTTTCTTAAGGATGCTGTGCGTGGAATGGTTGCTCTTAATATAAAGGGTTTCAATGTTACCTTGCCTCATAAAGAAAAAATTTACGAACACATGAGCATCCTTTCCGAAGAGGCAATTATTATCGGTGCGGTTAATACTGTTGTAAACGATGCTGGACAACTGACAGGATATAATACGGATGTTTACGGAATTATTAAGGCGTTGGAACCATATAAGAAAGAGTTGTCCGGTTCAGTTGCAACATTGATTGGAGCAGGGGGAGCTGCAAGAAGCGCAATTTATGCATTAATTACACATTTTAA
>JAFGID010000241.1 GCA_016929735.1 Ignavibacteriales bacterium
GAATTTAATTCCGCTTCCCTGAAATCCTGTTACTTCGATTACATTAATTCTGTCTGCATCCGAATTATAAATAAATAATCTCGATTTTGGTTCTTCCGGGTTCGAAATCAGTATTCCTGCAATATCTTGATTTATATCTAACAATACCGTACTTTCGTACTGAATATTATATTCAACATCCAAATTTCTCCCAGCAATCTGGGCACCCGTTATATCATAAAAAACAACTCTGCCAGATAAAGAATAAACTAATATCATTACACCACTATCAAATATGCCGGCCGTTGGTAGCGGCTCACTTCTATACATTAAATCAGAAATCGTATATAATTGGCTATCGTTTTTGTACAGTGTGTAAACAATAGAATTATCTAAGTCATCATTATCCACATCAAAGTAAATCTCTGTTTTTAATAAATAATCTCCATTACTAATAGTATTCACCACCTGAGCTGTAATACTATAAAATGTAATTAATATCAAATAAATTAAATATCTCATTTTATTTCACCTCTGTTATTTTATTAAAATCATACTTTTCGATTGAACAAAATCAGGTGCAATCATTTGAATATAATAAACACCGCTTGCAAAAGAAGACGCGTTCCATTTAAGCAAATATTTCCCGGGTGATTTTTCTTCATCCAGAAGAGTACACACTTTACTTCCCAATACATCATAAATTATCACTTTGACGTTTTCCTGTTTGGCTACATTAATTTCAATATTAGTTTCAGGATTAAAAGGATTGGGATAATTTTGAGATAAAGAATGACTTTGCGGTATTTCAGGATGCAATTTATTCCCATCAATAGAAGTTGTGTTCTCAGTTTCGAAAAATTCTAATACCTTGTTCATTAGTTCTGCTCGTTTATGGCTTGAGCCGATAGTTTCAAATGCAAAAGAGAAATACACCATTCTTGCAAGTTTGCTACTCGAACCAAATGTTCCGCAATAGGCAACGCCTCCCTTACGCCAAGTGATACCATCATATCTTTTATAATTATAATTCAGAGCAGCTATTGAACCTTTGTTGGGATTGATATCATCAGGTTTCTTATCAATATAAGTCTGACTAATATCTGCTTCTACTCCTTCGAAAACAGTATTTTCTGCCCCCATAACTTTAGATAAGAGTGTGTTTCCATCGTGTTCTAGCCTTGCTTTAAGATAATGTCTGTAAAAAAGTGTGTCTGTGTTTTGTGAATTTGAATGCGACTGATCTAAATCATACCCTATATCAGAACCTGAGACAAAAAAGTTTTTACCCGCTTCGAGAAAGGAGGCTACTCTTCCTTGCTCAAGGGTTTCAAATGTATTTTCTGTTCTTGAATTATCGCCCACAAACCAAACGACAATATCATAATCAGTTAAAATTATTGAATTATCGCTGACTGCATCTTTAACACAAGAAGAAATTACCAAGCTATCCTGACTAACTAATGCATCAAAATACATGGTATTAAAATAATGTGTTCTCTGTGACCATCCACCTGTTCCGCCATATCTGTCAAAGCCATCCACAATCAAGCATTTTTTAAAACCTGATGTGCTGCTTGTGTGGGAAGAACGAGAATAAATATCTGAAGGTTCACCCTCAACATCATTTGAATCAATTGCGGTCAAAAAGAAATAATAAACATCATTGCTTGTTGGTTCAGAAAATTCAAGTGGACTATTGAAAGTATATGAAAACAATCCTTTGGTTAAGGTGTTCTCGTCGGCAGCTAAATGCCAGTTTGATAAATTTGTATCAGCTGAATAATATAATCTATATCCTTTTGAATCACCATTGTATTCATGCACCCAAGAAACATAAACGGACTTTTGCCCATCGGTATTTAGGACTGCTTTTAAGTCAGGAGGTTTCCGGACAATTTTAAAATTGAAAAATTCATTTGATTTATTGTCGCGTGTATCTTCTGTGAAAATTTCAAGAACATAATCGCCTTCAGAAAGTAGCTCGGTATCGAAATAATTATCTCTGACTGAAAGATTTTGGTTAATATATTTTTCACCATCTCCATTTGTAAGCCAATATACTGGATCGCTTAAAGTAGCAACTCCTTTTACAAAAACTTTGTGGACATCAGAATCACTTGGTCGATAATCAAATTTGTATTTTACTCCACTATCAGGTGGTTCATAAACAACAATAGAAGTATCGGAATTGTAAACTCTGTATCCCAGTAAATAGGTTCCATTGTTTCTATGACTTGAGGACGGTCCATTTTTTTCATCAACACGAATAATAATATCAATTTTACCACTTAAATTATTTGAAGATAATATTTCACCTGAAGAATAATGTCTATATTGTATTGAACTTCTTGAAATCACAGGAGCTTCAGTATCGATATAAGGAGTCAAACCGCCGTTTTTCCTAACTGGATTCAACAATCGCAAATTACCTGAACCATAATTAAATGCTCTGTCAATCAAGTGTACATGCCCTGCACTATTTTCTACAGTGCCAATGATTGTAACGCCTGCGGTAACAGAGTCCCCAACATTTAACGATGGATTAGGTATAATGTGATAATAATTAATCCTTTTCCATTGTCCATTAATATTAGTCCGTATTTCAATATAAGAATCATATCCTGCAGTTACTTTTGAATAGACCCTTCCTGATAGACCAGCGTAACAAGGATTCCCTCCCGGCTCTGCAATATCAACCGCATTATGAAAGTGATCCGATGATGTTGTATTTCTAAACTCACAAAATGTGGCGGTTAAACTATGGCTGGAATTGAATGGTGGAAAAGGCCATTGATATTTTACTGTATCTATTTGAGCAGGGACAATGGAAGCAAATAAAACAAGACAAGTAAAACATAAATTAAAATATTTATTTTCCATAATTGCTTTGAATTTGTGAATATTTATAATCGCAAAATAATAAAAATATTTTAATTAAACTGATTTTCTGATTGTCTTTTTAAAAGGTTTTCTTTTTTAAAATAAAAAAAGCACTAATAAAATAAAATTTAAATTATTTTCCCAAGGAAATAAGGTAGCTGTTTATACCACCAAGGCCAGTCATGATTTACGTTATGACCCCAAAAATCAATCCAAGAAGGAATACCCTTTGAATCAAGAACTTTTTTCATTTCTTTTGCGTCCTGAATCATTAAATCTTCCCAAGCACCTTGTCCCGCACAGATAACAATTTTACTTTTACGATATAGTTTTAATAATTTGTGGTCATTAAGGTTAGGCAAGAAAAAGATAGGTGAGTTGAAATATACTAAATCATCACAATAATCACCAAGCAAATTGCTAAGCTGGAATAATCCGCTTAAACAAATACATGCATCAATTATTTCAGGATGTCTAAACAAAAAATTGCCTGCGTGATAAGCACCCATACTACAACCTGTAGTTAATATTTTCTGTTCTGTATGTCCGCAATGTTCTTTTATAAATGGTGCAACTTCATCAACAATATATTTGTCGTATGATTCATGTCGTTTTGCTCTATCCCCCGGATGAATCGAGTAATTTACCCAAGATTGATTGTCAATGCTATCAACTGTAAATAATTTTATCTTTCCTGAATCAATAAACCATCTTATTTTCTCAATCATACCGAAATCTTCCCACTCGTAAAATTTACCGCCTTGACAAGGGAAAACAAGAACGGGTTTACCATAATGACCATATACTTTCATTTCCATCTCATGCCCTAAATTCGGGCTGAACCATTTGTGATATTCAACTCGCATAATTCCTCTGGTTATTGCTTCTCTTGTATATACTCAGCTGCATTTGCAATATCTTCAAGTTTTTTTGAACGGATAACATATCCATAGTTACCCAAAGCACCACTGAATACATCATTTATTCCTGTATGCTGAACAATTTGTCCGTTGAGAGTTTCTATTATCTCTTGATGAGAATGTGCATATCTTTTATTAAACTTTCTTCCGATGTAACCACAATAATAATCCCATGAAAAACGGGCATCAAAACGATTATTTACAACCACATTCGCCCACTCACGATAAACATCAATGTTATTCGCATAATTCATCATATCGAGAGTTAATCCACCCGGGGGACGTATATTAACTTCAAGAGCTATTATTTTGCTTTCAGATGTTCGGAAAAATTCAAAATGAAAGAATCGTTCTTTCAAATCAAATGCTTTTACTATTCGTCGTCCTGTTTTTTCAAGGTCTGATGGAATATTTCTTAATGTATAATAA
>JAFGID010000242.1 GCA_016929735.1 Ignavibacteriales bacterium
AATGGTTTTTATTGCTTGCTTTGAATTATGAATTCGGGATAGAAAAGTAAGGTCTTTATTGTTAAAAGATTGAACACCAATACTAATCCGATTAATACCTAGTTCCAAGTATTGATTAAATTTACTTTTTAACGAAGTACCCGGATTTACTTCAATTGTAAATTCAGCATTCTTTTTAAAGTAAAAATTTTCTTTCAGGACATTAAAAATTCTATGAATATTTTTGATTGGTAAAACTGATGGGGTTCCTCCTCCCAGATAAACTGAAGAAATAATAATTTTATCTGAATATAAATTCGAGTAATTTTTAATTTCTTTACATAAAGCTGAGATATAATTTTCTAATTGTGTTAAATCTGTAATAGAATAGAAGTCACAATACAAACACTTTCTCAAACAGAAAGGTATATGAATATAACATGCAACTTGCTTATTTTTTGAAGGTAAAGAATTATGCATAAGTGTTTAGTTTTTTAACTTATAATAATATTCTTATTCAAATTTAATAAAAAACCCACGATAAAAGCTATCGTGGGTTAGGTCTAAGATATTGAAACAAAAGAATTTTTATAAATTAACTTCACCCTGTATTACTATATCAATAGAAAATACAATCTTTTTGTTAATATCCCAACCGGGAATATTTTGAGTTTGAAGAATTCCTTCAAAACAAGGTTGAACTTGATTCTGTTGTATAAGCGCAAGATAGTTATTAATAAGTTGTATTTCCTGAGCAGATAAAGGTAATACATATGGTGTATTCATATAATCTGCAGGTCTTACATTCAACACACTTTCTGAAATTAATGTATCACCAGTACTACTCACAACCCATAAATATATATCTCCTGTCATGTTCGTTGGAATCACTTCCTTTACTCTTAAAGCAGCCTCAACAAAAGTTAAACTTTCAAAATCATTCATGTATTCTTGAAAAGTGGAAGACTCTGTATCTAAACATACGGTATCACGTTCATAATCATCAGGATGTATACCTTGTCTAGTAAGTTCAATACTAAAAGGAACATTAATTTCTAAGTTCTCAAATTCTTCGCAACTAATAAAAATAAAAGATGTTGATAGTACAGCTGCTAAAAAAAATGTTTTAATTAGTGATTTCATTTTTTATCTCCAATTGATTTTATATTCCTAAAGTTAAACCCACGGTTGCTACACCCTGAGCACTAAAACCATAATCAATGTTTAATCTTAAAATAGAAAGATTTATCATTAATCCCAAAGTCGTTCTAAAAGAATTTTCTCCATCCAAACTTAAGTTAATATCCTGATCTACTCTAACATCGGGATCACCACTCGCTGGATCCCCCTCTATTGTATATTTTAAATCACAATGCGTTGATTCTAACTGTAATCCCAAATATGGTGTAAAAATGATAAATTCTTTGCTCACATGTAGATTATATAGATTGCTTTGTATATCAAGAATATCTGAAACGTTTAATGAAGTGTGAAAAAATTGCAATGATACATCAACCGGTATCATTGGGAAATGCATACTCGCCATATGTTTAAATCCAATTCCCCAAAAATTTAATTTCTCAGTACCAAGGTCTATCTCGGGTAAATATCTTACCATTAACTCAGTACCGTAAAAACCAGCTGCCAATTGTACCATCGCAAATGGTAAATTTGATATGTTAAGTCCTCCGGGAAAAGTAACATATCCCTCAGGACCAGGGTAGACTGCACCATGATCGCCATAGATGGTTGATGTTGGTTTATCTGCTACATAACCACTCGGTAATGTTGGTGTAAAAAACTTTTGATCATCGGGAATAACTAAGTACATGCCAACAGTTCTTAAAGAAAAGCTAAAAATTTCAGGCACATAAGCTGTATTATAAGTACCTGAATTGATTCCAATGCCATAGGAAGTAACTATTGGTTTAATAAATCCTTCTGCATTTTTGGGACTTATTGTTGCAAGTCCTTCGCCAAACTGTGCATAGTTAAGATTCAGTACACCAAGTAATAACGAAAGCATAATTAAGTATTTTTTCATAATTATATCCTCCGAAAATTGTTGATGGAAAAATGCAAAAAATATCACTCATAATCAAGCAAATAAATAAAATATTTTATACATTGAAAATAATTTCATATTTTTGAATATTGTTAATTAGAAATCTTATAAAAATATGAACGTATTCTGGGTTACTTTCGAATCAGTCGGATTATTGCTCGGTATTGGATTAGTTGGTTTTTGGGTTATTGCAAAAAAAGTTGTTCCAATTGATATACTAAAAGTTTTATCACCAGTTGTTTTAAGTGTTTCATTGCCTTGCTTGGTCTTTACAACTATTATTACAAGATTTGATCCAATCAAAAATCCGACTTGGTATTTAATGCCTATTTGGTGGTTTGGCTTTGCTATTTTATTAGCTATACTTGCGATTATATTAAGATATTTGGCAAACACAGGAATAAGAAAAGAATTTTATGTAAGTCTAATTTATCCAAACTCAACATTTTTGCCGCTGGTAATTATTCCAACTTTATTTGGTAAAGATACAACGATGCTAACCGATTTGTTTATTTTTAATATGTTATCAGCATCGTTTTTGTTCAGCACGTATTTTATTTTTTATAAAACCCAAGAAAAAAGTAAAATTAATTTTAAAAAAATATTTAATGGTGTATTAATAGGAACATTACTTGCGATTATTTTAAAAGTTACAGAAACAAGTGTATATGTTCCGAATTTAGTATTAAGAATAACAGAATCCCTCGGTTCATTAGCCATTCCTCTGATTATGATTTTAATCGGTGGTAATATTTCTGTTGATTATCAGAAAAGGGAAAAAATAGATATCGTTTCAATCATAAAATTTATTTTTGTAAAGAATATTCTTTTCCCCACGATAACTTTTTTCTTATTACTATGGATTAGACCTCCGCTTAACATAGCATTTTTAATCTTTTTAATAAGTGCCTTACCACCTGTTACTGCAATTCCAATTTTTGTTCAAAGAGTTAGCGGTAATGCTTCTGCCGCCAGTCATTTTTTAATTGCAAGTTTTATCTTTTCGCTTATCACCGTTCCAATAGCAATTATGCTTTTTAATATTTATTTTAAGATTATTTAATTCGCTGAGACGTATGGAAGATAAAGAAACAAATTGGTTCCAAGAATTTTTTAGAAAGCGAAGAGAAAGAAAAAAAAAGAAAATTGATAAATTGAAATCGAAAGGTGTTGTATATAAAATTTTCCATTTTATAGGAAAGCTTATTTTATATTTTTTCATAATTACAATATTATGGGTTGTCGTATACAAATTTGTTAATCCTCCATTCACTTCGTTAATGCTAATAAGATATTTTGAAGATGATTCAGAAGATAAATCCATTCAAAAGCAATGGGTTAATATAGATGATATTTCACCTGACTTTATGCTTGCCTGTATTGCAGCAGAGGACCAATTATTTTTTGAACATTTCGGTTTTGATATTAAAGCGATTGAGAAAGCAATTAAATATAATGAAAGAAAACAAGGGAAGAAATTGAAAGGTGCAAGCACGATAAGTCAACAAACTGCCAAAAATGTTTTCCTGTGGCCTGACAGAACATGGATTAGAAAAGGTTTGGAGACATATTTTACTTTGTTGATTGAAATAATTTGGGGTAAAGAAAGAATTATTGAAGTATATGCTAATGTCATCGAACTTGGGAAAAATATTTATGGAGTGGAAACAGCGTCACAAATATATTTTAAAAAATCAGCAAATAAAATAACTCGTTATCAGGCAGCATCGCTGGGAGCAACAATTAAAAATCCGTTAAAACGAAATCCGAAAACTGGTGTAGGAGGTAGGCAATCCTGGGTGCTTGGACAAATGGGTAATTTAGAAAATTTAGTCAAAGAAAATTTGGGATTGTCGGACAAGAAAAAGTAAAAATAAAACTAACATTTTTTCACGAAATCAAATAATTAAAATATTCAACCCCAAGAAATACTCCTATAACAGCGGCAATCAAAAAACAAACAAGTAAAACTTTTTTAATTTTACCTTTTGGCCACCCTACATCTTCGTCATTTATTATTTTTTTGCCAAACATTGAGTATTGAACTCCCTGAGTATAAAATTTTTTTTTCATTATAAAACTTTTCCAAACATTTTTAGCAAGGAGCAGAGGTGCTGCCCCCATTATAACGAATAAAATCCCACAAATCAACCACCCCCAAGCAATAACTGTTTCACCATTAACAGATAAAAAGCTATACTCAAGAAAATTTTCACCCAGACTAAGAAACAGTAAAGACCACATGGGTAAAATTAAACTCCACCCACCTATTTTTTTACTATATATTTGGCTAAACAAAAAACTGATTGCACCAAGAAAAATTGATACCGGCATAATCCAAATCCAATCTGGTGCAGGATGTTGAATAGCATAAGGTCCTCCTTCCGCTACAAAACCACCAAGTTCCAGTATTCCCCTCATTCCAAGATATAAATTTGCGAGGCAAAAGAAAAAGAT
>JAFGID010000243.1 GCA_016929735.1 Ignavibacteriales bacterium
GGAATAATTTGTATGTGAGTGTAAGGAAAACATTTTTTTAATTGTTAATGGTGGAATGGTTAATGGTTAATATGAAAAAAATAAAATAACAATTTCTGTGAACTTTGCGTCTTTTTTTGTGATCTTTGCGTGAAACCAATATTTAACCACAGAGGGCAAGAAAGAATTTACACAAAGGACACAGAGGGATTATGAGGTACAAAGGGACGCTACATTTATAGATGATACGAAATATGAGATATAAATATCCAACAGAGCGATATTAGAAAACATGATGGAAAAGTATATTTATATTGAAAAAAAATAAGGGGGATTATTATTCTACTAACGGCGTTGCCGATAAGCGGCGCCCCAGAACAACGATGCCGTTTTTTAACAACTACCAGCAATATTTAAAAACATTTACTTAACAGAACTACTTTACAAAGCAACAATACACGGAAGAACAAAGCCAAGAATTAAACAAATGCCAAGTGCGAAAACGGCGTCCGCCTTGATTGGCTGGTTAGGTTGCGTTTAGAATATTTCTTTAAATATTTGTTCTAATTTAGCATCGTCATATTTACCATTTAAAGAAAATGGAATTCTAAGATTAGTTAGAACTTCGCTGAATTTTTTATAACCATTATCATTCCTTAATTCCACCCAATTTACATTCAAACTGTCGAGTTGATTTTTATTGGTTTCTGATAGTTTATCTGCAACAAAAACTTTACTATCTCGTGCGATAACTGCGTCTGCACTTTCTGGATTACCCTTACCCATTAACTTGACTTCACATTTGTGATTATTTGTTCCTTCCACCAAATAAAAATCTATTTCTCTTTCAAAGGTTGACTCATCGTCATCGCTCTTGCCTTTTAATTTTACAGCATAGTTTGAATCCGAAACTCCATATAACTTGCAAAGAGTTTGCATCAATGGTTTTTCAACTCGTTTACCAGCGGTGCTCCACAAACCACCCCGTAATGCAGCTCGTTTTACTGCTAATGTATTTATTACAATAAGACTTTCACTGATATTTAATTCTACACTAACAGTTTTCATTTTAATAGTGAGAGTTAAACTAAAATCACTTTCATCATCGACAAGTGCACTTATAGCATTATAAAGTTGGTCATAATGTGTGTTGGATGCTTCAATAACAATCTCTCTTGTTGCTGAATTATACATATTAGAAATTGTTTTCTTGTTTAATCCAGAATTAATAGCAATTTCTTCAGAGGTTAAATCACTTGAAAGAAATTCTTTTTTATACCAGTCTGTTGTAATTTTTTCATTTTTTAACTTGGCATCAACAATCTTTTTGAAAAAGTCAATCGAATATTGCAGAAACTGTGCATTGATTAGAGTAACTATCTCAATACGGTAATCTTCACCTTTCAACAATTTGATAATGATATTTTTTGCAACTTGTTCAGTAAGAGTCATTTATTAACCTCAATAATTTTATAGAATTCTTGGAATGAATAGTATTTATTTGGGAAGTCCGCGTTAAAAAAAGCATTCTGACCAATATTTTCTTTTATTCGTTCAAAATATTTATCTGAAATTTCAGTTGTAAAAAAGAATCGGTCAAGTGATTGAGCTGCTTTGCTAAAAGTTCCACTGCCACCAAATGGATCGAAGACTAAATCGTTTTTAAATGAATAATATTTAATAACCCGAAGGCATAATTCCATTGGAAAAACGGCTGTATGTGTTTTATCAAATGTAGGGTCTATATTCCAAGTGTTTATTTGGTCAATTTCTCCCAAGACCTTGCTTTCTTGAACCGTTTTGTAATCGTATTGGCGAATATTCCAATCAATTAATTTGTGGGTCTTTTTACGATATACCATTAAATATTCTGTTACAGCAGTTGGTTTATATGCTAAAGGTTTTCTATGCTGGCGAAAACTTGAATTACGATCTTTTGCGCTGAATTCTGGTTTAACCCAAACAATATCATCAATAAATTCCCAACCCATTTCAATTAAAAAAGGATGTATGTCAAATGGAATTGGGTATCTTTTGCTAGAATGTTGGCGGCTAACGCGCGGAATAATTATTGGTGAAGTATTTAGGATGAAAAATCTTCCTTCTTTTGTTATTCGATGAACTTCTTTGAATACATCTCTCAAAAATTCTAGATACTCATCGTAGCTTTGATAAATTGAATAGTCCCTTGCGTTATAATAAGGTGGTGATGTAAAAGTAAGATGAATTGATTCATTTGGAACAATCTTTAAAACTTCGAGAACGTCGCCATTCACTACAACATTTTTAAGATAATCTGGAGATTTACAATGATCACCATTGTATTCGGAATTCGATTGATCGAAATACTCTTTTTCGATTACGTTTTTAATTACTTCATTAGGGTGATTAATTAATTTCTTCAATTCAGTAACAACTAGGTTGTTTTCATTAAAAACCAGCAAGCCTCTAATAGCTTGTAATACAATTTTAGGATCAGAATCTTTCAATCTTTTGATAAGGATGGGAATAACATTTTTATTTCGCATTCTACCAATTGAAGAAATAGCTTCCCGCCTAACCATAGTGCTATCGTCAGAAATAGATATTTCTTCTAATTGAGTTAAATATTTCTCATCACATAATTTCCCGATGTTTTTAACAGCCAATAATCTAATTTTTTCAATTGGATGTTTACACAGAGGAATGAAATATTTGCCATCAAAGTTTTCTGGTAATCTGCCCAATTTATCTAAAGTAAAATAAAGTGTTTTGGTATCATTGACAGGGTTCAGATATTTACCAAGTTCACCATTATTACCGTTTTTTAATTCAGTTATTTCAGCTTTTGTCACAATATTTTCCTCAAATAATAAATCTTGTCATAAATTTAACCAAATATTCGAACTGAATGTAAATTTAAAAAGAAGCAAGCTAACTATTAATTATACTGCACGAACATTTATCTTTTGGAATATTATACTGCGTGCAGTTTCAGTATAACAATCTTTTGCAATTGATTGAAAATTCCTATAATTCATTATTTACAAACAACTTATCGATTCAACATTTCTTTTTTCAAAGAATGATATACTGCAAAATTATTCAGCATATCATTCAATATTTATTTCAGTCTAACGGACTCTTTACTCCTGTACCCATATATTGTCTAATCCAACTTGTATAACTTTCTTCAGTTTTGCGACTATAATGTTTTGTTCGCAAATCAAATTTAACTCGGTCTAATAATTTTATACTGTTTGGTTGTATCATTTATTCTTTTCGAATTAACATAACAAAAATACAAAAAAACTTTCCAAAACTCACGAGTCAAAATTATGTAAAAAGTAATTCA
>JAFGID010000244.1 GCA_016929735.1 Ignavibacteriales bacterium
GCATTTGCAAATGCAAAAGGAAATAATTTTAAAAAGATGAAAGAAATATTAAAAAACAAAGGTATTCAAAGAAAGCAAGTTCCTGAATATAAAAAATTATATTTGGAATTGGGTGTTAATAAAGAAACAGAAGAAGAAATTACAAAATATACGAAACGCGCCTTGTTAGCGTTAAAAAATTTAAGTGATGAAAAATCAAGAAATATTTTGATATGGTTAGCTAATCAAATGTTAAAAAGAAAATCATAATGTTGGAAGTAAAAGTAAAAATATTAAACAATGCCGGATTACATACAAGACCAGCTGCAACAATCGTTAAACTTGCTGCAAAATATATAGCAGATTTCTTTATTTATAAAGATGGTTTTATGGTCAATGGAAAAAGTATAATTGGTGTTATGACATTAGCTGCTGAAAAGGGGAGTGAATTAACACTTAATTTTAATGGTGAGGATGAACAAGAAGCTTCAAGAGAGATTGTTGATTTTTTTAACAGAGGATTTGACGAGGTATAAATGGAAAGGATTGATAATATTATAAAAGGGATTGCTGCTGCTCCAGGCATAACTATTGCGAATGCGTATTTATTTTTTAAGGATGAAGAAAAAATTTATGATGCTTGCGTTACCGATATAGAAGAAGCAAAAAAAATATTGGATGAGGCATTAGAAAAATCAAAAAGAGAATTAAGAAAAGTACTTGCTGTTGCAATTGATAAAATGGGTAAGAGTCGTGCTGCAATTTTTGAAGCACAAATAATGGTGCTTGATGATCCAATTCTTATTAAAACGCTTTATAAAAGAATAGAGGATGAAAAAAAAATTCCTGAATATATTGTTAATACAGAATTTTCCAAGTATCTGAAATTGATGAATGAATCGAAAGAAATTTATATGATGGAAAGAGCAAACGATATTGAGGATATTAAGAATAGAATTATCAGAAATATTAAAAAGAAAAAGTGGCTTTCAAGAATAAGTGAGGATGTAATCGTTGTTTCGAAAAATTTAACTCCTGCTGATACAGTTCTTTTTTCTCGGGTTGATGTTAGAGGATTTGTTACAGATTTTGGTGGATTGACCTCTCATGCAGCAATCGTTGCACGTTCATTACATATACCTGCTGTTGTTGGTCTACATGAAGCGACAAAAAAAATACACAATGGTGACCAACTTATTGTTGATGGATTTAAGGGAATTATTATTATTAATCCCGATTCTGAACAGCTAAGAATTTATAAGAATAAGATTGAGAAACTTTATGAAATAGACTCAGAACTTATTAAACTCAAAAGCGAACCAGCTATTACAAAAGATGGCAAAAAAATTCAGATATTTGGCAATCTTGATTTAAGTGAGGAATTAGAAATTATTATACAAAACGGTGGAGAAGGTTTAGGACTTGTCAGAACTGAGCAAATGTTCACAAACTCTGAAGATTTTCCAAGCGAAGATGAGCAATACATTCTATATCGGGACTTGTCAGAACGTGTTTATCCGCACTCTGTTATCATAAGAACTTTTGATATCGGCGGAGATAAGGTGCTACCTGTCGATGTAAAAGAGAATAATCCATTTCTTGGTTGGCGTGGTATTAGAATTATGCTGGACAATGTCGAGATTTTTAAGTCTCAGCTGAAAGCAATTCTTCGTGCAAGTGTGCATAAGAATGTTAAAATTATGATTCCCATGATATCTTCATTTAGCGAGGTGAAGAAATCTAATGAGATTTTAGAAGAATGTAAATTGGAACTGCAGGAAAATAATATCCCATTTGACAAGCACATATCTATCGGTGTTATGATTGAAGTACCATCTGCCGCAGTCGTAATCAAAGATATTTGTAACGAAGTTGATTTTGTAAGTATCGGGACAAATGATTTAATTCAATATCTCTTAGCAGTTGATAGAGGGAATGATATTATTTCTGATTTATATCAGGAATTTCATCCTGCGGTTATAAGAACTTTAAAACATATAATTTCTGAAGGGAAAAAGAATAAAGTTACTGTCGGTCTTTGTGGGGAAATGGCTGCAGATACACTTGCAATTCCACTACTCATTGGATTAGGACTGGAACAAGTAAGTGTCTCAGGAGTTGTTATTCCAAACATAAAAAGTATTATTAGAAATCTTAACTACAAGCAGGCAAAGAAATTAGCCGAGCAGTGTTTGGAGCTAAAGACGGAAATTGAAATCAAAAATAAAGTAAAAGAATTTTATCATAAAAACATCATAGATGATTATGAAAACTTTACACAGTGAAAATATAATTAGTCAGCTTATCAAAAAAAATGATTCGAGTAATCAATTTGAGGTTTTAAAAAATTCTGCTGAGCAAATCAACTTCGCATTATCTCAAAAAATTGACTTAGATAAAATTGCAATAGGCAAAACTCTAAACATAATTATAACTGGAATGGGTGGGTCAGCAATTAGCGGTGAAGTGGTATCAAATTTATTCCAAAAGAAATTAGAATATCCTGTTTTTATAAACAGGAATTATGAACTTCCTGCTTTTGCAAATGATAAGACTTTGTTAATTGTTTCTTCATATTCGGGAAATACTGAAGAAACTATTTCATCACTAAAAGATGGATTGAGAAAGAAGTGTCAGATATGTGTAATGACAACTGGAGGTGAAATTGAAATAATCGCCAAGGAAAATGATTTACCTATTATTAAATTACAAAAAGGATTCCAACCACGATTTGCATTGTGGGTTAATCTATTCTCGTTATTAAATTTATTTCAATATTTAAACTTAATACCAGATATTTCAGATTTAGTTGAGAAAGCAAAGATAATTATTAAAAAAAGAGCTAACGAATTTTCAAAAGAAAAAAATCTCCCATTAGATTATGCCGTTCAATTACTCGGTTTCATTCCTGTAATTTATGCAGTTGATGGAATAACTGGGGTTGTCGCTTCTCGATTTAAAGCTCAACTGAATGAAAATTCGAAAATTCATGCTTGTCTTAATTCCTATCCTGAATTAAATCATAATGAAATAATCGGATGGGAAACGCAGAACGAAAAAATATTTAATTCGAAAGTTGTTTGTATTTATGATAAAGATTATCATCCTCAAATTCAAAAAAGGATAAAAATTACAAATGACTTAATTAGAAAAGCAAATACTGAAATTATTGAAATTAAAAGTGAAGAATCCGAATATGAGCTAAGGTTGCTAGACTTAATTTATTTGACAGATTGGATATCATATTATCTCGCTGTGTTAAGAAATTTCGATCCATCAGAAATTAATTATATACATTTTTTAAAAAAGAAATTATCTGAATAATTTATGATTGAAATAAGAAAAATATTTTTTGTTATCTTAAATTTTTATTTATCATTTTCATTGTACGAACTTAAATGCCAAAGTTTTCTTAACGAACAGAAAAGTTATTCCAAAGTAAATCAGGCTTTTGATGAGAAGGAAAAAGCTTTGCTCTTGGAAATATCACAAGTTGGTGTGGATAATACATCATTTGAAATATTTTTAAGAGCATTCAAGAAAGAAAGAATTTTAGAAGTCTGGATAAAAAACAAGAGCGATAAATCTTACACTTTCTTTAAAGATTATGATTTCTGTGCATTTTCAGGAATACTTGGTCCCAAGAGAAAAGAGGGTGATTTGCAAATTCCTGAAGGAATTTATCACATTATTCATTTTAATCCACTTAGTGATTTTTTTCTTTCACTTGGATTAAATTATCCGAATGAATCGGATAAAATTCTAAGTGATAAAAAGAAGCCAGGAAGCGATATTTATATTCACGGAGGTTGTGCTACGATTGGATGCATTCCAATTACCGATGATAAAATAAAAGAATTATATGTCTTGGCAGTTTTAGCAAAATCTTACGGACAAATTAAAATTTATGCTCATATATTTCCTACAAAATTAGAAGGAAATAATTTTTTAATACTGAAAATTCAATATATGTTTAATAAAGAGTTGCGTGAGTTTTGGGAGAATTTACAGCCAATATATTTTTATTTTGAAGAGAATAAATTTCTTCCAAAATTCAAAGTTCAAGCAGATGGCAAATATGCTATTTACTAGAAGAAAAGAGGAATATCAATGGTAATTTATAATACACTCACAAAAAAGAAAGAAGAATTTCAACCCATCAATCCACCAAATGTTACAATGTATTCTTGTGGTCCAACTGTTTATGATTATTTTCATATCGGTAATGCCAGAACATTTATTATGTCAGATATTATTAGGCGTTATCTTGAGTATAAGGGGTACAAGGTAACTTATGTGCAGAACTTAACCGATATTGATGATAAAATTATAAAAAAATCGATTGAGGAAAAAATATCGACTGAACAGGTTGCCGAGAAATATATCAAAGCATTTTTTGAAGATATCAAAAAGATGAATGTTAAGGTAGCCACCAAATATCCAAAGGCAACTGAGCATATTCAAGAGATGATCGAAATAATAAAGAAATTAGAAGCTAAAGGTGTCGCATATAATAAAGATGGAAATGTGTTTTATGATGTTTCAAAATTTCCTGAATACGGAAAACTTAGTGGAAAAGTAATTGATGAATTAGAATCGGGAGCACGTGTGGAAGTGAATGACGAAAAAAATAATCCATTGGATTTTTCTTTGTGGAAAAAAGCAAAGGAGGGTGAGCCATCTTGGGATAGTCCTTGGGGTAAAGGAAGACCCGGATGGCATATTGAATGTTCGGCTATGAATTTAAAACATCTAGGTGTGACAACTGATATTCATGCAGGTGGAAATGATCTGATCTTTCCACATCACGAAAACGAAATTGCACAAAGTGAGATGGCGAATGAAAAAACTTTTGTCAATTATTGGATTCATTTTGGATTTTTAAATATTAGAAAGGAAAAAATGTCGAAATCACTTGGCAATTTTTTTACTGCACGAGAAGTATTTTCAAAATATCCTTTCGGAGTAATTAGATTATTCTTTTCGCAATCGCATTATCGTGGTCCTTTGGATTATGATGACGAGTTATTATCAGCGGCAGGAAAAGGACTTGAAAAAATTAATAATCTCGTTTACGAATTAAAAAAACAAATTGAAAAATCAGATGATAATTGTTACTCCCCAAATATAAATATTGATGATTATAAAAAAACATTTGAAAATGCTATGGACGATGACTTTAATACTCCCCAAGCAGTAGCAACTATTTTTGACTTCGTAAGAGATATAAATAAAGAATTATCTTCTAATAACAAAATATCCAAAACATTTGTGGGTGATTCGATTAACTTTTTAAAAAATACTGCTCAACATGTTTTGGGAATTATAGATTTAGAAAAGGAAGATAAATCTGAAGACATTGAATTAGTCGAAGATTTAATTAATATTTTAACTTCCATTCGTAAAAAAGCAAAAGCCGAAAAACTTTATGCATTTGCAGATGATATTAGAGATAGGTTGAATGAAATAGGGGTTATTCTTCAGGATGGAAAAAATGGAACGGAATTTAAGATAAAAAGAAAAAGTTAAAATTAGTTATGAGAATCGTAATCAAAGCTTATTTTATAATTATTATTTTTTGTAACCTAATTTATTCGCAGGGGAGTGCAGGTTCAGAAGCGAGCTATGAATTTCGTTCGTTAATTGATATGCAGTCTGCAGGTGTATTAAAAAATGGAAATGTAGGCGTCTCAGTATACGCGATGAGTAATGGTGTTCTAATAACAACAGTGGAAGCTGGAGTATTTGATAATTTTAATATCGGTATATCTTATGGTGGTTCGAATATTATTGGAAAAGGAAATATTGCTCTTTATAAGTTACCTGGTGTCCTTGTTAAATACAGGATAATTAACGAATCTTATTTCTTTCCGGCATTCACTTTTGGATTTAATTCGCAGGGTAGAGGTGATTATATCGATTCTTTAAACAGATATGAATTTAAATCAAAAGGATTTTATGCTTCAGTCACAAAAAATTTTCAAATGCTTGGATTTTTGAGTATTCACGGTTCAGTAAATTATTCATTAGAAAATAAAGAAGATAAAAATGTTAATTTTTCAATTGGTTTAGAAAAAACAATAAGTAAAAATATTTCATTTGTCATTGAATATGATTTTGCTCTTAATGATGATGCGGAAGAATCATTCGGAAAAGGTAAGGGTTATTTAAATGTTGGATTAAAATGGTCAATTGGTCAAGGAATGACAATAGGAGCAGATGTCAGAAATCTTATAAACAACAATAAGAAAAATCAATTTAGAGCAGATAGGGCAATTTTCTTAGAATACATACAACCTATTTTTTAAATGTTCAATTTATTATACATCCTATTAATAAATAGACATTCTCAACTTGAAAAACAACACAAATTCAATAAAAAATCTTACTTTTTTAGGCATAATTTTTGCAAATTAAAATTGAATTAATAAGAGGAGCACAAAAATGAAAAAGTTTAATTTAATTATCATTGCAGTCGTTTTATTTGCCTTGACAGGTTGCTACACAAAACTTTTAGTAACCGAACGAGAATACGTTAAAGTAAAAAAATACCAAGAACCTCGCGAAGAAGTTTACTACGAAGATGACCAATATTATTATGATGACTCTACTCAATATTATGAGGAAGAACCGGATGTAGTTGTTTATGAATATTATTATGATGACTATTATCCGATCTACCACAGATATTATTGGGGTTATTATCCAACATATTATTATGATTATTGGTATAATCCCTATTGGTATTCAAGTTGGTATTGCTGGAATTGTTATAGTTGGTATTGGCCTTCATATCATTATTGGTACTGGCCAAGTTACTGGTATGATTGGGGATATTATGGTGGATATTGGGGAGGTTACTATGGAGGTTATTATGATTATGGATACAACTATAGTTCATACAAATATAGAACACATGATACGAATCTAAGGAACAAAGGAGATAGGAATTATACAACTCGAACAAGAGATTATACAGAAAAATATACTGATTATGGTACGACTACAAAAAACAATAGAAATATTACAACAAAGACAAATACCAAAACCACTACTACAAGAGACTATACAAATAAAATAGATAAGAAAACGGATAATACAAAAACGACAACAAGAAATACTGATTCAAGAAATTATACAACCACAAAGACAACTCGTAATACAGATAATACGAAAAAAACTACTAATAAAACAATACAAAATAAAACTAATACAACAACCAGAGATTACAAGACCAATACTAAAAAAACAACCAATTTTAATAATACAAATAAAAAGTTAGAATATACACGAACTCCTAAAAAGGAAAATAATAAAACATATAATAATAATCGTAGCTACGATAATTCAAAAACGTATACTAATAAAAATTATTCGAACTACAATAATAACACCAGTTACAATAATAATAGAAGTTCTTACAACAACAATAGCTCTTACAATAATAAGAGTTCATATAATAATAGCAGCAGTAATAACCGTAGTAGTAATAACACAGGTTCAACGAGAAATTCTGGTTCAAGAAGATAAATGAAATTTTCAAGTAAAATATTAACATTTACAGTTTTGTTAGCTTTGGTTCTAGTTGGGTGCCATCCTAAGTATGCGATTTACAACAATTATGTTGATAAGCCAGGGCCCATCGGTGGACCTAGACCTCCTGTTTATCCAACAAAACCACCTAAAAAATCACCTGTAATTATTCAACCTCCAATAATCGTTATTGTTGACAAACCTGTTGATATAATACACGAAACACCTATTAGAGATAATATAGGTGGTGGTGATAGAAAGTATGACGATAATAAGGATGAAGAAAAAAGAAATTATGATTCAAAGAAACATCCAACACCATTAAGAGATAACATAGCGAGGAGATAATGAAAAGTTTAACAAAAGTATTAATCGTAATTGCATTTTTAGGTATTTTAATTATTTTATCAAGTTGCTATACGAGAGTTAATCTTAATTATGTAGCAGCAGAAAGTTATTATCCACCACCTCCTGAACCTTATGATCCCTATATCCCATATTATCCTCCTACATTATATTATCCCACAGATGATAATGATTCGGATAATAATCAGGAAACCCACACAACTAAATATCGTGATAATACCGGGGACAGAAATCCTTCAAATGGAAATACAACAACAAGAAATGAATCTGAAAAAAAAAATGAAGATAAAAATTCAACAACAAGAAATTCTGGCGAAAGAAATTCTACAAGGAGATAAATATGGAAAAGAAAATTAAATTCAAAGTAATATTGGGGCTAATATTTTTTGCAAATATTTTAATTGCCCAAAACTATGTTGATGCTATCCGACTTACCGAACCAGGAATTGGTTCTAATGCACGTGCTCTTGGGATGGGGAATGCCTATATTGCATTAAGCAATGATTTCAGTGGTACATTCTTTAACCCAGCTGGTCTTGGACTAATGAAGTATGGACAAATAATTGGTGGATTAAATTATAATTCTTTCAATAATAAAACTACTCTTTACAATAACACTACTAGTTCAACCAATAGCAATACTGATCTAAATCAAGTCGGACTTGTATTACCGTTTCCAGTTGAACAAGGTAGTTTAGTATTTTCTTTTGGTTATAATAATAATAAAAATTATAATCGTGCGATAGAATTTGATGCATACAATCCATACAACCATTCTATGATTCAAGATTTAACATCCTACAATGATGACCTCGCCTATGAGTTAGCAGTAAGTTACGCAGGTACTTCAGGTGATGAGACAATTATTCAAGGTCGTTTGAATCAATCTGGTTCAATATTAGATAAAGGGGGGATAAATTCTTGGACTTTTGGAACAGCTGTTGAAGTAGCACCTAATATATTTATTGGCGGTACATTAGATATTCTTTCTGGTTCATATAAAAAAGATAAAGAATATTACGAAGATGACATCTATAATTTTTACAATAGTTCAATGTTAACTGACCCGACACTTCCCCAAACAGCAGATTTTCAAAGATTTTATCTAAACGATATTTTAGATTGGACATTCAATGGGTTTGGTTTCAAACTTGGTTTTTTAGCTCAAGTTAGGGATATGTTAAATTTTGGTTTAGTAGTCAAATTTCCTAGTTCATATTCAATTAAAGAAAATTATTATATAGATGGATATGCAGATTATGCAGCAACAAGATTTGTATTGCCTGCTCCTTATGATGTTGATATTGAATATGATATTAAAACGCCATTTGAATTTATGGGTGGCGTTGCTTTTAATATTAAAGATGTTGCAGTAATTTCAGCTGATGTTAACTATATTGATTATACACAAATGGAATTTACTGATGGTTTAACTCCAACCGATAGAAGTCAAAATAACAAAGACATAAAAGAGTATACACGTGAAGTACTCAATTTATCAGTTGGTGCGGAAGTTACAATACCAGAAACAGAGTTAAGTATCAGAGGTGGATTTATGTATAGACCATCACCTTACTTTGATGACCCGTCAAAGTATGATAAAAAATATATTACTGCTGGAATAGGTTATGTTGCTGGAGGTGTTGTTGGATTGGATGTAGCATTTGCTCGCGGTTGGTGGGAAGATTATGGTGATAATTATGGTTCTAATTTATCACGCACTTTTCAGAAAATTACTGTTAATAACTTGACATTTACTTTAACATATATGTTTTAATAAATTGTGCTTACTCTAAAAGGGATTTTTGCCTATTTGGGTTTCTGCTCGTAAGTATCTGAATGTTGGCATAAATCCCTTTTTTATTTTAAACTATAAGCTTCATTTTTTTTAAATTGCAATTCCAATAATTAAATTTTCTTTTAATAATTTATTATTTCATCCTAATAGTTTATGGTAAAAAAATATCAAGGAAAAATATTTAGAATTGAAAGTAAAGATTATTATGTCTGGGATGAAAGTGGCAATATTGTGAGATGTAGTCTTCGCGGAAAGTTTAGGAAAGAATTAAGAATTAAAAAAGATAAATTACTGACGCTTGATTATGCAGTAGTTGGCGACTATGTCGAATTTATACGGAACAAGGATGCTACCGGGATGATTACAGGCACATTCAGGAGGATAAATTTTCTTTCAAGAAAAGCGTTGAAAAGTAAAGCTGCACTTAAAAGAGGTGAAAGAATAGAACAAATTATCGCTTCAAATATTGATAATTTATTCATCGTTGCAAGTATCTTAGAACCACAATTTAATAATAAACTGATTGACAGAATTATTGTAGCTGGTGAAAGCAACAATATCAATGTTTCTATTATTATCAATAAAATTGACTTGGAAAAAAAGGAAAGCAAGCTTTGGAAAAAGTTTTACGAAGGTATTGGATATCAAGTGTTTCCTACTTGTGCTATTAAAAGTATAGGTATTAAAGAGATTAAGAATAAGTGTGCAAATTCGACTAATATTTTTTGGGGACCATCAGGTGTTGGTAAATCATCATTATTGAATTGTATGTTTGGTTTAAATCTCAAAATAAATGAGATTAGTCATTATTCTCAGAAGGGTGTGCATACAACCGTTAGTTGTTCGATGTTCAAAGTTGGTGATAATACATTTGTAATTGATACACCGGGAATAAGAGAAATTGCTCCCTATGGAATTAAGAAAGAAGATTTGGGTTTTTATTTTCAAGAGTTTGTTCCATTTATTAATAAATGTAAATTTAATACTTGTACTCACACTGAGGAACCGGATTGTGCAGTTGTCGAAGCAGTTGAGAATAATAAGATTGATCTAATGAGATATGAAAGTTATTTAAATTTATTGGATACGATTGAAGAAGATATTTATTTCTAATTTTTTAGATTTCAAATGATTTAATTTTTAAGTATTTTTTATTATCATTTTTTAGGAAAATTATGCGTTATATATTTTTTTTATTTTTAGTATTCTTATTCGTAAAATGCAGTAGTAGTGAAGAAAAAATTGTTTACTCGAAGCAATCCATAAATATTAAAGATAGCACTGATAACAAAAAACTCGCTT
Source organism: Ignavibacteriales bacterium (assembly GCA_016929735.1). Taxonomy (GTDB): domain Bacteria; phylum Bacteroidota; class Ignavibacteria; order Ignavibacteriales; family Melioribacteraceae; genus JAFGPR01. The sequence continues at coordinate 10,979 of JAFGID010000244.1, forward strand.
CAGATTATTATATATCTGGTTCTTTGGAAGAACTTGAAGGAAATTACTCAAAAGCAGTTGAATATTATTTAAAGGCACTCGAACTCGATCCTCAAGCAGGAATTTATTTTTCACTGGGTAAAAATTATTTTATCCTTAACAATATACAAAAAGCAGTTGCATTTACTAAGACCGCAGTAAATTTGAGTTCAGATAATATTGAGTATAATTATCTATTGGCTGATATATATACTAGTGCAATGCAGACGGATTCTTCAGAGAAAATTTATAATAAAATAATTGAATTGGATTCAAATCAATACCAAGCATATTTCAGGCTCGGTATGATTTACGAAGCTAAAAAACCGCTAAGAGCTTTGTCAACTTATAAAGAATTGTTGAACAGAGTTGGAAATGATAGGAGTGTGTTAATAAAAATTGCAGAATTAAATGAAAGATTAGGAAATATTGAAGAAACGATTTATACTGCTGAAGAGATTCTAAAACTTGATCCATCAAATCTTGATTTGAAGATAATTTTGACAGAAGCTTATATTAAGACAAGTAAATTTGAAAAAGCGAGAGAATTGTTAGATGAAACAATGTTATCTTATCCAGATAATTCAAACTTAATTGAATTAAATGCAGTTTATTATTTGAAAAATAATTTATATGATGAAGCAAGTAAAGAATATTTCGCGTTGATAAAAGATGATAAATTGTCACTCGAATATAAAATGAGTTTATCATCGATGTTTTCTGTAAATTATCCGAATGATACAAGTCTTGCTAATCTATCAATTCAACTTTTCGAAACAATGGATGAAGATACTTCGGATTGGAGAATTAAATATGCTCTTGCAGAATTATATTCAAAACAAAGCAATGATTCACTTTCCTTAGCATACTTAAAAGAAGCTGCTAATCTTGCAACTTGGAACGGGCAGTTGTGGAATCAATTAGCGCTGACCCTATATAATAAAGCATTATATAAGGATATTGTTGTTGAGTTTAATAAAGTCTCAAATAATTTTTCTGAAGATTTTGTTCTAAATCTTATTGGTGGACTTTCATATTCACAATTAAATAAAAATGATTCAGCTATAGTGTATCTTGAAAAAGCATATAAACTAAATTCTAATGATTTAACAGTGTTATCTGCGATGGGCTTTACTTTAAGTCAGCTTAAACGGAATGAAGATGCTTTATTATATCTACAGAAAGCAATTAAAATTAAACCTCAAGACCCACAGATTCTTGGTTTACTCGGTTTGATTTACGATGACAAAGAAATGTGGGGAGAATGTGATAATGCATATCAGAAAGCATTGCAAATTGCTCCTGATGACGTAACTCTTCTGAATAATTATGCTTATTCACTTGCGGAAAGAGGAATACGATTAGAAGAAGCACTTGAAATGGTTACAAGATCATTAGAAGAAGAGCCGGAAAATACATCTTTCTTAGATACAAAAGGTTGGGTTTATTATCAGATGGGAGAGTTTTATAAAGCAAAAGAATATATCGAAAAAGCTTTAGAATTAAATAAAGAAGCTACATTATTGGACCATCTTGGGGATATATATTTTAAGTTGAATGAAAAAGAAAAAGCTCTGGATTATTGGAAACAAGCATTTGAGAAAGATGATAAAAATGAAAAATTAAAAATAAAAATTGAAAAAGGTGAATTGTGAAATTTAAATTCTTTGAAAATTCATTAGTAGTAATTTTTGCAATATTGTTCATTACCAGTTGTATACCTTCAAAACCAACGGATGAAGATAGAATATTGCCTCCTGACAGACTAATTAAAAAATTAGAGGCTAATAGACGACAAATTAAAAGTTTTTCAGGAACGGGTATTCTCAATGTAAAAAGTCCTGAAATGACAGCAAAAGCCAATTTCGAAATATTAATAAAAAAACCAGATTCGATCAAGGTTTCAATATTTGGACCTTTTGGGATAGGTGCTGCTCAGATCCTTGTAACTCCGAGTTCATTTAAATTTTATGACGAACTTAATAATGTGATGTATCAGGGAGTAAACCGAGAGGGGATAATTGAAAAGATATTTAAAATTGATATTTCGTTTGACGATTTAATTGATGTTTTTACGGGTTCAGTTAATTTAACAGATAAACTAAAAGAAGAACCAAATAAATTTGAGACTGAGGGGAATAGTTATTTATTGTCCTATATTCCTACAAAATCTGATAAGGTGTATATCTATAAAGTGAATATTGATGATTTAGCAATTACAAATTACAGAATAGCTAAATTGCCAGACGAAATACTATTCGATAGTAAGTATTCAAATTTTTCCTTGTTTGAAGAAGTTGCGATTCCCTATTTAGTTAATTTTAAAAATAAATCGAGCAATCAAACTATTGATATAGAATATCGGAATATAAAAGTTAACACAAACATACAGAATTTGGAAATCTTATTGCCACAAGACGTAGTAATTTTTGAATGGTAAGAGTTGTAACTAAAATAGTACTTATTGTTTTATTTTGTTCTCCTATTAATCATTTTATGCAAAACGATAAAATAAAGGAACAAAATAAGGAGCTTGATAAACTTAGAAAAGAAATCGCAACTTTGGAATCTGAATTGAGTAAAAAAACCGCGAGTGAAAAGGAATCTCTTTCTATTCTTGAAAAAACCAATCAAAAATATTTATTAGTTAATAAACTTGTCAATCAATTAAAAGTAGAAGAGAATGCTAAAGAATCTGAGATACAAAAACTAAATAAAAAAATTTCCCTGACAAATAATGAAATTAATACTATTAAAAGTAATTATTCTAAGTATATTGTTTGGCTTTATAAAAAAGGAAGATATTCAAACCTAAAATATATCATTGATTCTGATTCATTCGAACAGGCAATGATGAGATACAGATATCTCAGTTTATTAACTGAACAAAATGAAAAAAATATTACCAAATTGAATAACAAAATAGATACATTAGCCAATTATAAAACTAAATTAGAGATTGAAAAAAAAGAAAAATCAATATTAGTTGCTGAAAAGGTAAAAGAACAAAGTTCATTAAACAAAATAAAGTCAGAAAAACAGGGTATTGTTGATAAACTGAAAAAGGATAAAAGTAATCTGAAAAAGGAGATCGAAGATAAGAGAAAAGCTGAAATAAAAATAAAAAATCTGATTGCTAAATTAATTGAAGAAGAAAGTAAAAAAAGTTCTGATAACACTTTTACTTCTGACGCAAATCTATATGAGGGATTTGAGAATTTTTCTGTATTAAAGGGAAGACTAATGCATCCGGTTAGTGGCGGTAAAATTGTTAGAGCCTATGGCGAAAATAAAAATGAAAAATTAAATACAGTTACTGTCAATTATGGTGTTGATATCCGAACTAATAAAAATAGTACAATTAGCGCTGTGGCTGATGGAATAGTATCGGCAATTGAGTGGATACCCGGGTATGGAAGCGTTATTATTGTTACGCACAAAAATCAGTATAGAACAGTATATGGACATATTACCGATATACAAGTCATAGTTAATCAAAAAGTGAAAAAGAATACAGTGCTGGGAAAAGTAAGTGAAAGTCTTGAAGGTAATATAGTCCATTTTGAAATTTGGAAAGAGCGTGATTCACAAAATCCACAAAGTTGGTTCGCAAAGAAATAAATGAAAACGAAATTCAAATAAATTGAATTATTTAAAAACTATATATAAAAATATACTATCCCTTTCTGTTGCTGAACTGTTCAGTAGAATTATTAATTTATTTACCACTGCTTATCTTGCTCGCGTTATTTTACCAGAAGGATTTGGAATAATTAATTTTGCAACAGCATTTGTATCTTATTTTGTCTTGTTTGTTGATTTTGGATTAGACTCAATTGGGACAAGAGATATTGCAAGAAACAAAAAAGAAGTTGGTATTTATGCGGGTACATTTCTTATCTTTCGATTAAGTATTGCTCTCGGTATCTCTATCGTATATTTCATTATCGTACATTCATTAAACCTTTCATTATTAGAGAAAAATATTCTATATCTCACTGGATTAAATTTATTTCTTACAGCAATCATGTTGCAATGGATTTTTCGAGCTTACGAGCAGATGAAATATATATCAATTGGACAAATAATTGGTAGTATTATAAACTTGATAGGTGTAGTTTTAATTGTTGAGGGAATTAAGGATTTAGAACAGGTTATTATAATCGGACTTGTTGCAACATTAATAAATAATATATTTATAATTTTTATCTATAAAATCAAAATAGGTAAAGTCCATTTTAATATTAAATTATCTTTGTTAAAGAATTTAATTAAGGATGCCTATCCAATTGGTATCTCATTAATTATGATTGCTATTTATTATAATCTTGATCATATAATGCTTGGTTTTATGGTCGGTAATAAAGCTGTCGGTTTTTATTCCGCAGCATATAAGATTTTAATGTATGGTATTGTTCCTGCAGCAATAATCATTAATTCTTTTTTCCCAAAATTATCTCAATATGTTGGCCAAAAAGATGAGTTGAAATTATTAATGTCAAAATTATCATTGTTAATGTTTATCGTTGGTACGACTATCTCTCTATTTTGTTTTTTATTTGCTAAAGAAATTATTTTGCTTTTTTATGGGGATAAATATTTTTCGAGTATAATTTTACTTCAAATTTTGATGGTCAATGTTTTTATAATCTATGTTAATATGACCTATGGTAATCCACTGAATGCATGGAATAAACAGAAAGAGTATCTAAAAATAATTGTGTTAGGTGCACTCACAAATATCGCACTTAATTTTATTTTAATTCCAAAGTATTATGCATTTGGAGCAGCCATAGCAACTTTATCAAGCGAGATTGTTGTGCTTGTTGGAATTATTTATGTACATTACAAATTTCTTAAGAAAATTCATTTCGTGATAATTAGTAAACTTATTCCAATTGTATGCTTTGTTTCCTTATGCAAATTGGGTATCGGGCATTTTTTGAATAATTCTTTTTTAGTCTTTTTAATAACTTTTAGCTTATTTATCTTACTAATAAATATTTTTAAATTATTTCGTATCAAAGAATATTTTGGTGACCAAA
>JAFGID010000023.1 GCA_016929735.1 Ignavibacteriales bacterium
AAGTATGATACAAACGATACAAGTCAATTTGATGGAGATAAAAATTCTGCAAAGGATAAACTGAAAGAATTAAATAATAAAATCGAGAAGTTGCAGGAAATTCTGTTCGCTCAGAATAAGCACAAATTACTCGTAATTCTTCAGGCAATGGACACTGCCGGAAAAGATGGTGTAATTAAAGATGTTTTTGAAGGAGTTAATCCTCAGGGAGTAAAAGTTGCCAACTTCAAGAAACCAACAGAAGAAGAATTAAGTCATGATTATTTATGGAGAGTACATATGCATACTCCAGCGAAAGGAGAAATCGTTATTTTCAATCGTTCTCATTATGAAGATGTGTTAGTTGTACGTGTTCACAATTTGGTACCGAAGGAAATATGGGAAAAGAGATACCATCATATAAATGAATTTGAGAAATTGTTAACAAACGAAGGGACAGCTATCTTAAAATTTTACCTGCACATCTGTAAAGATGAACAAAAAGAAAGATTACAAGCAAGATTAGATGACCCCTCTAAACATTGGAAATTTAATTTAGATGACTTAAAAGAAAGAGAACTTTGGGATGAATATATTAAAGCATACGAGGACGTTTTGAATAAAACAAGCACAGATTATGCGCCTTGGTATGTTATACCTTCAAATAAAAAGTGGTATCGTAATATAATTGTTGCAGAGATTATAGTTGACACATTAAATAAGATGAGATTAGAATATCCAACGTCAGAAAAAGATTTAAGTAATGTGGAAATAAAATAAAAAACCCACGACCTACTCGTGGGTTTTGAAAACATTTTATTTCGCTAATTCCAAAGAATTAATATTTTTCATCTTCATTGGAATTGTCATTCCCATCATTCCACTGATGTTAGCATCCGTTGTGCCATCAGAATTAAATTTTACAAGAATTCCTTCCTTGTATGCAAAATACCATGTATCTATTGCATCTATTGTCCCCTCAACTTTGAAATCCATTCCCTGTTGACTAACATCTCCACTCATCGTTCCTTTTACTGTTGATATAACTTTTGCACAATCATAACCCAAAATATTTTCCAATCCTTCATACTTATTATCGCTTGTAAATAAAAGAGTTAGTTTACTCCCCGGCACATCAATCACTACCGTGTCATAAGAAATCCAATTATCGCCGATCTTTAAAGGATTTTGCGATAGGGTTGGTAATAGATTAGAAAAATTTCTTGCAAGACCTTCATAACTATTCGCATCTAAAGCGGATTTAATATCCTCTTCGTTTGTAATTCCTTTCTCCACACCATGCTTTGAAACTGTAAGGTCAAAACCTTTTCCAATGATTCCACTGAAATCAGATTTCTGTTCACCTTGCACCGATTTAACACTTCCCTCAGAAGAATTGAAGACAATTCCTAAAATCATGTTTTCACCAACAACATCTTTCGCTTGTGTTGTAAAGTTGTGTTTTTCAGTGCTTTCAGTTTCAACATTTTGTCCCATAATTTGCATATCCATTTTCATTGAGTTATCACTAACATAATTCAACGAACCAACATCCTGTAATCTGTAACTCATAAGCAGAGCGTTTTCCGGATCACCCCATAATCCTTCGCTACCTCCGGAACAACCAACAAATAGCAGGGAAGAACAAAAAGCAGCAAGTGCAAATAATTGAATGATTTTAATTTTTTTCATTTTTTACCTTAAATTTTTGAAATGTTAATTAAAATTTAGTAAAAAAACTTTTTTTTACACAATAATTTGACGAAAATGAAATAAGTTTGTTTTGTTAATTTAATAAATTATTATAAATGAAAACTAATACAATTAAAAAATCAATATTGTTAATCTTACTTTTTGTTTCTAATATTTTCTCTCAAGATAGCAAGCGGGATTTATGGCAGCAGCCAGTAAAAATTATGGATATGCTTGGAATAAAACCCGGAATGGTAATTGGCGAAGCAGGTGCAGGAGATGGATATTTTACATTTTTCCTTGCAAAGCGTGTTGGTGATAAAGGTAGAGTTTATGCAAATGATATTAATGTTGATGCTTTGAAAAAATTATGGAAACGAGTAATTGCAGAAGATATAATGAATATTTCTATTATTCTTGGAGACGAAACAAATCCCTTGTTCCCAAGAAAAAAAATGGATATGGTCGTTATGATGTTAATGTTCCACGAAATTCAAGATCCAATTAGATTTTTACAAAACATAACATATTCACTAAAGAAAAATTCTGTTGTTGTAATTATTGACAGAGATCCTGAGAAGTATGGGCAAAATTATTCCCATTTTAAAAAGAAAGAACAAGTGACAGAGATAATATATAAAGCAAATTACGAGATACTTAAAATAGATGAATCATTACCGAGAGATTATGTTTTTATTATACGACCAAAAAGATAAGTGATAAGGGATCAGGAATTAATTAAAAATTGAAAATATTAATAATCTAATATAAACTTGTGAAAAATTATAAATTCAACTGTCATTCTGAATTCTGATTTATCGGAATGAAGAATCTCATACTTAAGTTATTAAAAAATAGAGTAATTTCTTGTTTAGATTCTTCGCTTCGCTCAGAATGACTTATTGACACTATTTTTCGGAAGTCTCTAATAAGCATAAGTAGAATAAATGGTGAATGAACAAAAATATCGCGCTCCAAGAAATAAGACTATTACTTTGTCAAAAAAGGAAATTGATTACTACTCTGAAAAAACAATCTCCTTAAATGTTAAAGCATCTGTTAATGATATTAAAAATAAAACAATTAATCAAAATATATTTGAGACAATTAAATTTTTGCCTGACAATTTCGTTGATTTAATGGTTATTGACCCACCTTATAATCTTAACAAGAAATTTAATTCTACTGATTTCAAACGACAAGATGAACTAGAATATTTGGGGTTTGTTGATTCCTGGCTTTCACAATTAATCAGGATACTAAAATCAACTGCTTCTATTTATGTATGCTGCGACTGGCAATCATCGCCAGTAATTTATTCAGCAATGTCAAAATATTTTATTATTAGAAACAGAATTACTTGGGAGAGAGAAAAAGGAAGAGGGGCAAAATCAAACTGGAAAAACTGTAGCGAAGATATCTGGTTCGGCACATTATCAAATGATTATTATTTTAATGTCGACGCCGTCAAGATGAAAAGGAAAGTGATAGCACCTTACACTTCAAATGGAAAACCAAAAGATTGGGAAAGAACAGAAAATGGGAATTTTCGTATAACACATCCATCCAATTTTTGGAATGATATTTCAATTCCGTATTGGTCAATGCCTGAAAATACTGACCACCCCACTCAGAAGCCGGAAAAATTAATTGCAAAGTTGATACTTGCAAGTTGTTCAAAAGATGGATTTGTGTTTGATCCATTCTTAGGTTCAGGCACAACTTCAGTCGTTGCAAAAAAATTAGGAATGAATTATTGCGGAATAGAAATAGATAAAATATTTGCTTGCCTCTGCGAAAAAAGGTTAGAATTGGCAGAGACCGATAAAAAAATTCAGGGTTATACCGACGGTGTGTTTTGGGAAAGAAATACTTTAAATATTCAAAGTAAACTTATTGATAAGACAGAAAGAACTAAGTAGTAAATATCCAGTAGTCAGAAGGAATTTGGAATTAATTTGCGATTTGAAATTCGTCGTTTGAAATTTATTTGGAATTTGTCTCTTGGAATTTGGAATTTTTAGATTATGGAATTAGATAGATCAGACCTAACATTTAAGAAGATACTAAGATTCTGGTATCCACTCGCTGCTACTTGGATTATGATGTCCCTTGAAGGACCTCTACTTACTGCATTAATAGCAAGAATGGTAGAACCAAAATACAATCTTGCCGCTTTTGGTGTAGCATTTTCCTTTGCATTAATAATTGAAGCACCCGTAATAATGATAATGAGTGCAACAACAACATTGGCAAAAAATTACTTTTCATTTCTTAAGTTAAGAAAATTTATATATTCAATAAATGTTGTTGTAACACTTTTTATGTTGATTCTTTTAATCCCTCAGATATTTGATTTTGTCGTATATAAATTAATTTCACTGCCACAAGAGGTAGCAGATTTAACATACAAAGGCATTATTATAATGTTGCCTTGGCCCGGTGCGATTGGTTATAGAAGATTTTATCAGGGTTTATTAATACGTAATCATTTAACCCGAAGAGTTGCTTATGGAACAATGGTTCGAATAACATCTATGGCTACAAGTGCATTTATTATGTATAATCTTAAACTTGATGGAATTATTGTTGGAAGTGGCGCATTATCAATTGGAGTAACAATCGAAGCAATTGCAACACGTTTAATGGCGAATAAAGTAATAAAAAAAATAAAAAATACTTCACAAGTTGACACACAAAATTTGACATATAAACAAATCGTGATTTTTTATTATCCTTTAGCAATGATGTCTTTTCTTGCTCTCGGAATAAATCCGATTGTTACTTTCTTTCTCGGTAAAAGTTATATGGCTCTTGAATCTCTTGCTGTTCTTCCGGTTGTAAATTCATTGGTATTCATCTTTCGTGCTGTGGGACTTTCATATCAGGAAGTTGTAATTGCTCTTGTTGGTGAGAAACACGAAAATTATTCAGTACTTAAAAATCTTGCTTTTGTTGCTTCGAGTATATTGACGTTCATACTTGGAGTAATCGCACTTACTCCTTTGTCGGCACTATGGTTCTTAAAAATTTCAGGGCTTACTGAGCAACTCGCACATCTAGCAATTATACCAGCAATAATAATGATTATATATCCTGCAGTAACATTACTGGTTGCATGGCAGCGTGCAGTGCTTGTTCATTCATCGAAAACAATTCATCTAACATTGGCAACATTAGCCGAAGTATCGGTAATGTTTATAATCCTTTTTATAGGGATAAAATATCTTGGAATGGTGGGAGTGGTTGCTGCTGCGCTTGCATTTGTCATAGGTCGAAGTGCCTCAAATGTTTATCTGATTTTTCCATTAAGGAAAGTTGAAAAATAATATTAAACTCTTAAACAAAATCCCGTTCCGTGAACATTAACAATTTCTACTGATTTATCTTCTATTAAATAATTTCTTAACTTTGTAATATAAACATCCATGCTACGACTAGTAAAATATGAATCTTCCTTCCAAATTATTTTCAATGCTTCGGCTCTTGCTAAGATTTCGTTTTTATTTATACAAAGTAGTTTTAAAAGTTCTGCCTCTTTACTTGTAAGATTTATCTTGTAGTCTTTGATTTTAAGTTGTCTTTTAGGATAATCAAATACGTATTTACCTAACTTAATTTCCTTTATTTCAGTAGAATTTTGCTTTTTCTGAATGGCAACTCTTTTTAAAATGGCGTTTATTCTTAATAGTAATTCTTCGGTACTAAATGGTTTTGTAATGTAATCATCACCACCAATTTTCAATCCGTCAATTTTGTCTTGTATCATTGATTTTGCAGTAAGAAAAATAATTGGGACATCATTATTTATTTTACGAATATCTTTTGCTAAAGAAAAACCATCTTTTTTTGGCATCATAACGTCAAGAATACATAAATCAAATTTATTTTTTGAAAACACCTCAAATCCCTCTTCGCCATTATGACACATTTCAACGTCAAAATTTTTTATTTCAAGAAATTCCTTTAGCAGTATACTTAAATTTTTATCGTCTTCTGCAACTAATATTTTATACTTGTTCATATAATTTTAATTTTTCAATGGTAGAAATATATCAAAACAACTCCCTTCACCAACTTGACTTTTTACTTCTATCTTACCGGCGTGTGCCTGAACAATCTTTTTTACATAACTCAATCCAATTCCATATCCCCTGACATTGTGAATGTTACCCGTATTTACTCTGTAAAATGTATCAAATATTTTTTCATGATGTGATGAAGAAATTCCTATTCCATTATCTCTAATTGACATTAACAAAAAATCATTTTCGGTTTTTGTCGTAATTATTATCTCCGGCTTTGTGTCAGCGTATTTTATTGCATTATCAATTAGGTTATTTATCACATTCGAAATATGCATTTCGTCACATAGGATTTTACAATTTGTTGCATGTAAAATAGTTGTGATGTTTCCTTGCTTATCTCTGATTATCATTTCAAATTTTTTAACAACTTCAGAAATTAATTTATGAACATC
>JAFGID010000245.1 GCA_016929735.1 Ignavibacteriales bacterium
GGAGTTGAAGTTCTTCAAAATGCTGGTGGTTTACATAATTTTATGAATTGGGCTCAACCAATTTTAACTGATAGTGGTGGATTTCAAATATATAGCCTCGCTCAGTTAAGAAAACTTAAAAAAGATGGTGTGGAATTCCAATCACATTTAGATGGCTCAAAACATTTTTTTACTCCACAAAAGGTGATAGAAACTCAAAGAGCAATTGGTTCAGATATTATGATGCCATTGGATGAATGTACTCCATATCCTTGTGAATTTGAATATGCAAAAAAATCAGTTGAATTAACATCAGAATGGGCTTTTTTGAATTATGATGCATTTCAGAAGACAAAAGGTTTTTATGGATATGAACAATATTTATTTGGAATTGTTCAGGGAAGCATTTATAAAGAATTAAGGGAGAAATCAGCAAAGGATTTATTAAAAATAGATTTTGATGGATATGCGATTGGTGGTTTAGCAGTTGGTGAACCAATTAATGAAATGTACGATATGGTTGATTTTACAACAGACTTTTTACCGATTGAAAAACCAAGATATCTAATGGGGGTTGGTCGGTCAGAAAATATTTTAGAAGCGATAGAGAAAGGAATTGATATGTTTGATTGTGTTATGCCAACTCGTAATGCAAGAAATGCAGAGTTGTTTACTTCAGAAGGAATAGTAAAAATTCGAAATTCGTGTTATAAAAATGATTTCACTGCGCTCGACCCGAATTGTGAATGTTACACTTGTAAAAATTTTACTAAAGCATATTTGAGACACTTGTTCAACTCAAGCGAAATTTTAGGACTTGAATTGGCGACAATACACAATTTAAGATTTTATCTTGATTTAGTGAGAGAAGCTAGAACGCAAATAAATGAAAATAATTTTGTAAATTGGAAGCAAGAAAAAATAAAAAAAATATCAAAAAACAATAATTTAAATCAGGAGGAATAATTGAATATTCTATTTGCTATGGGACAACCCGGAGGTGAAGGCGGAACAGGTCTGGAAGGCACTCTTATTATGTTCGGTGCGATTTTTTTAATTTTCTATTTTATGATAATAAGACCACAACAAAAAAGAACCAAAGAAAGACAGAGAATGCTGGAAGCTGTTCAGAAAGGTGATAAAATAATTACTAATGGAGGAATTCACGGTACTGTCGCTGGAATTGAAGATAAGACTGTTCTACTCGATGTTGGAAATAACGTAAAACTGAAAGTCCAACGAGAAGCAATAATGACTATTGTTAGATAGTATGTTATTCTGAGAATTATATGCCTGTAAATTGCAATGTAATTTACAGGCATTTTTATTATAATAATTCAATTATTACTGTTGTGGTTGTCTTGTCAGTTCTTGTTGCTTTATATGGTGAATTCGGTTGTCCTTCAGGTGTCATTGTAATCGTCTGTTCTGTCTGCACAGAAGTTTCACTTTTCTGTATCAATCCTTTATTTATGTTAAAGTAAATTGAACCGGAACCTGTTATTTTTGGTTTGCTCAATTGATATGTTACTCCTTTGTCCGTAAAACTATTTTGAGGATTTTTAAGTGTTGCATTGATAGAAGCTATAATTTTTGCTAAAATTATATCTTCCTGTTTTTCATAATTTTCTATTTTAAAGGTAATGGCAGGGCTGCTTTCTCCCTCTCCAACTTCCATATAATCATTCCAAGTTGAATCCACACCTACAAAACCTTGTGGTAATACTCTGAATATTTTTTCAATCAGCGGTTTTATAGCACCAAGTTTTAAACTTTCCACAATCTGTTTTTTTTGTTCAATTGTAATAGTATCAGGTATGTTTTGCAAGGAAAGCATCTTGCTTACAATTTTATCAACCCGAGTTATCTCAATTATCTCGCCTTTTGGTGTTAGTCTTGCTCTGAAGGGGCTATTTATCATCGCAAAGAAATCAAGGAATTTCGTTTTGTTTTCTTTTGAGGTATCTTTCTTTGAACTAAAACTTACTGTTTGTCCGTCAGGTGATTTCATTAGCATCTCAATACTTTTTATATTCATCTCTACTTCAGCTATTTTATCATCGCCGACTTCTTTAACAAAAACATCAATAGTATAATTTACACTTTGGCTTAATTCCATACTTATCGTTGTATCCGAAACTATCTTTTGAAAATTTTTACTAATTGTTTTTAAACTGTATGTATAGTGTTTGTCTTCATTAAATTTATAAGTTAGGTCAAATGTCTGTTTGGGTAAATCAACATCTGGGATATCAATTACCACATCATTAGAATCTAAATTATTATTTGGGTCATCTTTTTTATCACCACATCCAATAAAAAATATAACTATGATAAAAATCAGAAAAAAGAATTTTTTCATTTTGTTTCCTCAATTATTAATAAAGTAAAAAATTTGTTCTATATTCTTTGAATTTGTTAAGTTCATCCTGCCACACATTTATTATTTGTTCAGGTGTTTTTCCTGCAAGTATCATTTCTTGAAAATACTTTTTCCCAAACAACCTATTAATTGAATTGCTCCTAAATTCAGCTTTATCAGGGTATAGTTTAAATATTGCATATATTACTTTTATACCGAATTTTACAGGTTCAAAAATTCCTCTATCTGTAATTTGAATCTTAATTCCATAACATATTTCATCTTCATATTTGGGTGAACTAGCCATATTTGGAATCACTTTAGGAGTAAATTCAGTTGGTACGATTTCTATTCCTTCTATACCTTGTTCTTCTATCTCTTCAATTAGTTCATTTGAATTTATATATGGAGCCCCAATAGTAATAAATGGTGTATAAGTTCCTCTACCTTCGGAAACATTTAATCCCTCGATTAAGCACATCCCCGGATAAACAATGGCAGTAGCTAAATTAGGAATATTTGGAGAAGTTTTAACCCAACGTAATTTACAATCATCATAATAATACTCTCGTTTCCAGTTTTTCATTGTTATAATCGTTAAATCTGCTTTAATCTTATCTTTTAACATACCACCTTCATTGAACATTTTTGCGAGTTCGCCAATTGTCATTCCATGCATAATCGGTATAGCAGCAATTCCTACAAATGATCTTAATTCATCATCTCTTATTGGTCCATCAACTTGAACACCTCCAATCGGATTTGGTCTATCGAGAACAATAATTTTAATATTATTTTCTGCAGCAGCTTCAAGTGCATAGTACATTGTTGATATGTATGTATAAAATCTTACTCCAACATCTTGAATATCAAAAATCAGAATATCAATCCCATCGAGCATCTCAGGAGTTGGCTTATTTGTGCTGCCGTAAAGAGAAATAATTTTAATTCCGGTTTTTTCGTCTATTTCATCCGATATGTGTGAACCATCTGCAGCATCACCTCTAATACCATGTTCTGGTGCGAATAAAACTTCAACACTAACATTTTTTAGTTTTACTAAAGTATCAACAAGGTGAACACCATTTGATAAAAGTCCTGTATGATTTGTTATAAGACCGATAGTTTTATTTTCAATCAGATGTAAATATTCAGAAACTAATCTATCAGAACCAATTACTACTGTTTGTTCATTATTGTTTTGAACACAATTTACAAAAGAATGAAAAACAAGAAAAATTAGGAATAAATTAAGTGTTTTCATGATATTTAACTCCCACACTAATCAATTTCTGAATCGAAGAAGAATTTAATTTCGCGTTTGGCGTTTGTCTCTGTATCAGAACCATGAACAATATTTTGTCGGACATTATCAGCATATAATTTTCTGATTGTGCCTTCATCTGCTTCATTTGGGTCTGTTGAACCGATAAGTTCTCTGAAAGTTTCAATTGCATTGTCTTTTTCGAGAATCATCGGAAATGCAGGTCCAGATGTCATAAATTTAATTAGTTCTGGATAGAAATCTTTGTTTTTATGGACTTCATAAAAGTTTTCTGCTTCGTCTTTTGTTAAATGAACCATTTTCATTTTTTGTATTTTAAACCCTGCTTCAATAATCTTATCAATTACTTTACCAATTAATTTTTTTCTGTAACAGTCAGGTTTTAAAATTGCAAGAGTATGATTATTTTTACTCATAGATAAATGATTGAAATGTTTTAAAAATATTTCAATTAGAAACTTAGAAAATATATTTTATTATAGACATTTTTTCAGTGTAGTTCCAATCTCAGCCGGACTTTCAACGACAAATATCCCGGCATCTTTCAATGCTTTCATTTTTTCAGTTGCTGTTCCTTTACCACCCGAAATAATTGCACCAGCATGTCCCATCCTTCTTCCAGGAGGTGCAGTCCTTCCTGCAATGAATCCAACTACAGGTTTCTTAACATTTGCTTTAATAAATTCTGCTGCTTCTTCTTCAGCTGTCCCACCAATTTCGCCTATCATCACAATACCTTTTGTCTCAGGGTCTTCATTGAATAATTTTATTATATCAATAAATTGTGAACCGACCACAGGATCTCCACCAATACCAACGCAAGTTGATTGACCAATTCCTAAATCTGTTAGTTGTTTTACTGCTTCGTAGGTTAATGTTCCACTTCTTGAAATTACACCTACGTTCCCTTCTTTATGTATAAAACCGGGCATAATTCCAATTTTACATTTCCCTGGTGAGATTACCCCGGGACAATTTGGACCTATCAATGTAATATTTTTTGCTTTTAAATGATGATATACATCTACCATATCTTTTGTAGGTATTCCTTCAGTTATACAGATGATTACTTTTATATTTGAATCACAAGATTCTAGGATTGCATCAGCTGAAAAAGCAGGGGGGACGAAAATTACACTTGCATTAGCGTCTGTTTTTTGAACAGCTTCCTTAACGGTATTGAAGATAGGAATTCCTTCAAAATTTAGTCCACCTTTACCGGGGGTAACACCAGCTACAACGTTTGTTCCGTATTCTACCATTTGTTGTGTGTGGAAAGAACCTTCGCTACCAGTAATTCCCTGAACAACAAGGCGAGTGTCTTTATCAATTAATATACTCATATTGTTTCCAATTGATTGTATTATGACGTTCAAAATTAATAAAAAAAATACAATTAACATATTTTTAATAAAAAATAATGAATAAAAAAACTAAATTTGTGTATAAGAATTGGAAAATTTTAAATTAACATTTAAATTATGATAAAAGAAATATTTGTAATTTTTGTATTGTTTTATTCTTCAACTTTTTCTCAAAATGGAATTGCTACTGCCTACTATAGTAATGATGTAGTGAGATATGAATTATCTTACGTTAATGACGTATTGGAAGGGACTTCATTTTGGTATTATCCGAATGGAAATTTGGAGAGTCAAAAAACATATAATAATGGTGTATTAAATGGTGTAGTAAGAAATTTTTTTGAAACGGGATTAGTAAAAGATGAATTTTATGTAATGCAGGGAATACTTGACGGTGTAGCAAAACATTACTATGAAAATGGAAGCCTAAAAGAAGTAAAATACTATGAAAATGGTAAGTTAGTTAAGGAAACTAAATTTGAATTTGATGCATCTTACATTTCATCTGTTACAGAATATGAGAGAGGAGCACGACAAAAGAAGACAAGAAAGGAAGTCGAAAAACCCCTTTGTGACGCTGACATATGTCCCGAACCTATTGGCGGGATGGATGCAATAATGAACAATCTTGTTTATCCTGTTGAAGCAGAGAAATATGGTTTAGAAGGTATTGTTTCTGTTATAGTTACAGTAGGTTCAGATGGTTATGTTACCGAAGCAAATGTTTTATCGGGGATAGGATTAGGTTGTGACGAAGCTGCAGTTGATGCAATAAAAATGACAAGGTTTTTACCTGGTGTTTATAAAGAGAGAAAGGTTGAAGCAAGTGTAATTATAAAAGTAAACTTTAATTTAAAAAGATAATTTTTTTATTAGTACTTTTTTGTGTAATTTTTAGTAATTAAAATATTTTTTAATTTCAATTTGGAGGAAAAATGGGATTATTCAGTAAATTTGTGGATATCATCAAAGCAAACATCAACGACCTATTAGATAAGGCAGAAGATCCGGAAAAAATGATTAAGTTGATGATTGTTGAAATGCAGGAAGCAGTAGTAAAAGCTACTTCTGCTTTAGCTCAGGCAATGGGTAACAGAAACCGTCTTCAACAACAATATCTTGCTGCTGAAAAACAAGCTGAACATTGGCAACAACAAGCAAGATTGGCTTTAGAAAAAGGTAAAGAAGACCTCGCAAGAGAAGCATTAAACAAAAAAGTAATTTCAGAAAGCAATGCTGCTCAATTCAAAGCTATGTACGAAAGCGCAGAGAAAGACACAGCAAAATTAAAAGAACAAGTTGACCAATTAAAACAGAAACTTGAAGAAGCCAGAATGAAAGAATCTATGTTGATTGCTCGAAGCCAGACAGCAAAAGCAAAAAAAGAAATAGCGAAAAAAGTGGGAGGATTAGATCAAAATTCATTTGCTAAATTCGATAAATTCGAAGAAAAAATAATCAAGATTGAAGCTGAAGCTGAAGCATTCTCTGAGATGGCAGATGCAGAGACAAAAGTTCGTGACCAATTCAGAGAACTTGAAAAAGAAGGTAAAGTTGACGAAGAACTTGAAAAACTCAAAGCAGAATTAAACAAATAATTTTAAAATTAAAATAGGTGAATAAAATTATGCCAAAGTTTAAAATACTCAAAGATGGTGTCAATAAGGCTCTTATGTCTAAGACACAAAAAAAAGTAGAAGAATTTCTTCATAAGATGTTCAAGAAAGATGAAGTAATTAAGGTAGACAATATCTATTCTTTCAATTATTACAAGATAAATGTTAGCATTTATGTTGAGCCATGGCATTCAAAAGATGTGTTAGTAAAAGTTGTAGCAACATTACCTACACCTAAGAAATTTAAGGCCAAACCAGAACTTATGAAGGAAATGCTGGGCAATAATGCAATGCAACCTTTTGGTGCATTTGGTCTATCTTTTAACGATAAGATAGTTTATTCTTATGCACTTGCTGGTGCTAATTTAGACTATAACGAATTATTAGCAGCTGTTCAAACCGTTGCAATAGATGCTTCTGATTTTGCTGAAAAGTTGAAATAATTTTGACTTAAAACCGCTCCTGAAGTAGTGCGGTTTGTTTATTTTTAATAAGGGAAATTTATGTCAGATACTGGCTTTCAACAGCAGACAAAAGTCCTCGAAAAGAATATTCGCAGGAAAGGGTATTTCACACTCGCTGATGCTTCCGCTATAACTGGTATTTCTATGCAAGAATCGCGTAAAGCGCTTGACGAGTTAATGACCAAGTATGTTTGTCGTTTGCAAGTAACTGAGCAGGGCGATTTAATCTATGATTTTGGTAAAAGTCCGCTAAGACGTGGAGAAAAAACTTTCAAAGAAAAGTGGCAGGACTTTACTGCTTGGTTATGGAAAGCTTTTAAGTTCCTTTTTAAGATCTGGATAACATTAATGCTGGTTGTATATTTTATTATTTTTGTTGTTATTATGATCGCATTAGTATTTGCTTCCTCTCAAGGTTCAAAATCTAAAAAAGGACCTAATCTGAATTTTATCGGTGCAATTTTCCGGGGATTTTTTATATGGAATACTTTCACACCAAATACGCGCTACGTTACAGATAGATATGGATATTCTTATCGTGAATTTGAACCATTGAAGTCTCATATGTCTGATCCTTCAAAAAATAAAAAAAGATTTGTATCTTCAATTTATGATTTCGTATTTGGACCGCCCCGTGTGGAGAATCAAATGACAGAAAATTATAAAGAAGTGGCTGCGTATTTAAGACAAAATAATGGAATTATTACTCTGTCCGAATTAAAAGCATTGGCTGGCTGGACGAATGAAGAAGCAGAAAAGTTTATGGCTGATTGTATTATTAGATTTAATGGCACAGCTCAGATTAGTAACGATGGTGTGTTGTATGCAGAGTTTCCTGAAATTACACGCAGCATTAATAAGGAAGATGACGGAAAAATAATTTACTATTGGAATGAATATGAACCTGAATATAAAGTCACAGGTAATACTACTTCGAGAAATTTAGGTATAATATTTATGAACATATTCAATCTTGCTTGGTCCGCTTTTTTTGCATTTGGAGACCTATCTGAATTAAGTTATGAAACAGGATTTGATTTTGGGACGGGTGCTGCTATTGGTTTGGGCTGGGTTCCACTAATTTATTCACTCCTTTTCTTCTTAGTACCAATTTTGCGTTACTTTAAAATTTTACCGCTCAAAAAGAAAAGAATGATTAATAACATTCGTAAAAGGATTATTAGAGTAATTTATGACACTAAAGGAAAACCAACTTCAGCTGATACAATAATGCAAGGAGCAAATCAAACTGGGCAGGGCGAAGCACCTTTGTCACAAGGCTCTGTAACAAAAGTAATGAACGAATTAATTCAGGACTGGTCAGGTGAGATGGAAGTAAACCCTGAAGGAAAAATAATATATAAATTTCCAAGATTGGAAGATGAATTGAAAGAAGTTGTTACTTTAAGGCAACAACAAACAGGAAAGGATAAAATAGGTGATGTAATTCTTGACACGGATACTTAAATTTTAATTAAATCAGAAAATTCTATTTTTGTTGGAGGTTAAATGATATTTCTAATAATAGGTGGTGTCTTAATATTAATTGGAATTGTATTAACATTTGTTAGGAAAAAAACAATATCCAAATCTGTCGATATAAAGTATTACCAGACTGTAAAAGTTGATGAGGTTATTAAAAATGCAAAACAGATTTCTGATGAACTCGGTTCTGGTAGCTATTCCGAAATGGTTGAGTTAAAAGGACAAGCAATTTGCGCTAATCCTCTAAAAGGTGAATTCAGCGGTAAAGATTGTGTCTATTACAAGTCCGAGGTTTATCGAGAATATGAAGTATTGGTTGAAAAAAGAGATTCACAGGGTAAATTGACCCGAAATTGGGAAAGAAAAAATGAAAAAGTCGGAGGAACTGAAAAGAGTGTCGAGTTTATGTTAAAGGATGAATCAGGTGAAATCCCAATAAGCATAGAGGGTGCGAATAAAATTAGTCAAAAGGTTGTTGACAAATTTGAACCTGCAGCTTCTGCAGGTGGAGGTTTATCTTTCAGTTTTGGTAGCTTTACTTTCTCAAATTCGAGTTCTAACAGAACGATTGGATATAAAAAAGTTGAATATTGCATACCGAACAATTCCTATTTATACATTCTTGGTGAAGCAAATGACCGAGACAGTAAAATGAAGATTTCAAAGCCTTTGGATAAGAAAAACCAATTCATTGTATCAACTAAATCTGAAGAAGAATTAATTTCTCAATTTGAAAAGAGTGCAAAAATTTTGTTAATTATTTCCTATATACTTGTGGTCCTTGGCGGACTCTCAATTATATATGGAATTTATCAATCAATAAAATAAGGAGGATAATATGTCTATCCAAGAAAAATACCTGCCAGTATTAGATTTAGCAAAGGAATTGGGTGCTAAAGTTACAAAAACAGCAGTTGAGGGAACTGCACTAAAGGTAGAAGCAACAGTAAAAACACAATACGAAAAAAATCTTATTTGGACAAAAATTAAAGAAATTGGTGGTGCTTCTCCACAGGATATTCATGTTGATATTAAAACAGAAGTTACCGATTACTTTCACGTTCACAAAGTTGTTGCAGGCGATACCTTAAGTGGAATTGCCAAGAAATATTTTGGTGATGCTGGTAAATATCCTGAGCTTGCTAAATTTAATAACATTAGTAATCCTGATTTGATAAAAGTCGGGCAGGAAATTAAGATACCAAACAAATGATGTGTTATTTAAGAGGCTGTTTAAAAACAGCCTTTTTTTTTATCTCGAGCAAAAGTCGATATGAATGAATTTACAATTATTTTTTAAAAAACATTATTAGCTTTTAGAAATAAATATTATTTTTGAAATAACCTTCCAACCATTCCGATAATATCATCTAAAGATGAACCGTCTTGATTAGCATCCAATAGAGTATTTACAACACCCATTACCCCGGGCTTTGTTTTCTGTGTTTCAGATTTTTGTTCACTTAGTAAAGAGGATAGTTTGTTAGTATCCAGATTTTCTTGTCGTTGCTTTTTGCCAATCATTCCTAATACAAGTGGAGCAGCAATTTGTAATATTTGTACTACTGTATTGCTCTTTAGTCCTGAACCTTTTGATAATCCCTCGGTTATCACATTTTGTTTATCACCTAAGGTATGTCTTAAAATACCTGCACCATTAGCTGCATCTGGATTGCTGAAGAAACCTTCCAGATTATTTAATATTGAACCATCGTGGTCCTTGTTTAAAGCATTGTGCAGAGATTCTGCTCCTTCGGTTTTGGAAGAATTGTTTGCCAGAGCGGAAAGTAGTAATGGTATAGCTGCCGACAGTACTGTGGCTGTAGTATTTTTTTCAACACCAACTTTTTCACTAATCTTGTTTACTCCATCATCGGATAGTTGCTGCAATAGTTCATTTTCTAAATTTTCCATTATGTCCTCCATTAAGTTTTAATTATGAAAGTGTTATATTTTTGAAATTACATAAATAAACTAAATAATTAATTAGATGCTCAATCAATTATTTTTATATTATTAATTTACTTAATAAATTACATCAAAAAAATGAATAAGTCAAATAAAATTATTAATTTTGTGTGAAGATTATTATGCTAAACTTATTAAAAAAACCTATTGTTTCATTAAATGTAAAATCGTGAAAATTTCTGTTTAGTGTTGAGTAATTTACTGTCAATTTAAATTATATTAAATCAAATTTCTCACAGAAGATTAGATTTACTAACTGGTGAATGGTTATCTCCTCATAGGTTGAACAGACCTTGGTAAGGAAATGTTGAACAGCAATCTCAAACTGAATTACCTGAATATGATAGAGACTGTTATCTTTGTCCGGGAAATTAAAGAGCAAATGGTGAACGAAATTCTGATTAAAAAAC
>JAFGID010000246.1 GCA_016929735.1 Ignavibacteriales bacterium
ATTAAAAGGTCAAAGCAGTTTAATGAAAAAGTAGAGTTGAATTTGAAGTTGCAGGAGGTTTCTAAAAAGTTGTCTCATTTGTAATTGATGAAGGCTCCAGATTTATTTTTACAGAAGCTTCAAGATACTTACATGAAAGAAAGTTTATTTTTATGCTAATAGAGAAAATCGAAATCAATAATTTTAGACTACTTAAAAATGTAAGTCTATCATTGCAAGACAGAACGACAGTAATTGTTGGTCGTAATAACTCTGGAAAAACATCATTAACTGAAATATTCAGACGTTTCTCAAAGAGGGATAAATTTAAACTTGAAGATTTTAGTCTAAGTTCAATTTCCGATTTTTCAAAAGCTCTGAAAGCAAAATTAGATGGTGAAAAAGATTCTCTCGTGAGAGAACTTCTTCCTAGTATTGATATGTCTTTAATTTTAAATTACGAAGAAAACGTAGATGATTATGGCGTATTGACCAATTTCATTATTGATTTGGATGAAAAATTAACCAAGACACAAATTAAAATATCGTATAGATTAAAAGATGGAAAGATTGAAGGTTTTTTCTCTGAATTAGAAGATGAAAATTTTCCAGATTTTATAGAAAAAATTAGAGAACGTATTCCTTATTTTTATGATTTTGAAATCATTGCAATAGACATACAAGATTTAGCGAATACATCTAAAACTGAACTTGAAAACTATAAACGACTTATTAGAACCGATTTTATTAACGCTCAACGTTGGTTAGATGACGAAACCATTAAAGAGAATGATGTTTTAGGAAAAGTGCTTAGTAGTATTTTTAGCAATGCATCGAAAGAATCTGCTCCTATTGAAATGCAAGAAAAATCTAAAGAGCTAGATGAAGTTGTTAAACAGATTCAGAAAACAGTTGATACTGATTTTAATTCTAAAGTTCAGGCTTTAATTCCTGCGCTAAAGATAATGGGGTATCCCGGATTGAGTGACCCAAAATTTACAACAAAGACATCTTTTGATGCAAAAACAATAATAGAGAAAAACACAAGATTGCTCTATGAAAAATCCCAAGGTATAAC
This sequence comes from Ignavibacteriales bacterium, assembly GCA_016929735.1. Taxonomy (GTDB): domain Bacteria; phylum Bacteroidota; class Ignavibacteria; order Ignavibacteriales; family Melioribacteraceae; genus JAFGPR01. The sequence continues at coordinate 1,058 of JAFGID010000246.1, forward strand.
CCTGCCAGAAACATACAACGGTCTTGGGTCAAGAAACTTGATTTTTATTTTATTTCACCTGTTTGATTATTTCAGACAATATCAATCCGATGAAACACAAGCAAAAAACCATATAATCTTTATTGAAGAACCTGAAGCTCACCTTCACCCTCAAATGCAAGAGGTATTTATAAGAAAACTTTATGAAATTGCGGAAACTTTTACGAACCAACTAAATGGTGGAAAGAAATGGCCAGTTCAATTTATTGTTACCACCCATTCTACTCATATAGCAAATGAAGCGAAGTTTGATTCAATTCGATATTTCCTTACAAAAGGAGAAGGTACTGATTTGCAAACTTATATTAAAGACTTGAATGTAGAATATAATAAGCCCGAAAATGATAACGATAAAAGCTTTATTCATAAGTATCTAACACTAACTAAGTGTGATCTATTTTTTGCTGATAAGGCAATTATGATTGAAGGCCCAACAGAAAGAATTCTAATGCCAGAATTTATTAAAAAGCTTAATAAAGAAAATCTTTCAAGCCAATTCGTTTCAACAGTTGAAATAGGCGGAGCTTATGCTCATCATTTTTATAAATTTTTGGATTTTTTGGAATTGAAGACTTTAATAATAACAGACCTAGATTCAACTAAAGCTGAGAAAACTGAAAAAGGAATCAAATATAAAGCTTGCATTGTTTCTGAAGGAGAAAAAACTAGCAACTCTGGAATAATAAAGTGGTTTGAGTGTAAAGATGAAAATGGGAATGACAAAGAAAATGTTGATTTAATTGAAATTCGTTCTAAAGGAATGAATGATAAAATTCAAGGTACAAGAAGAATTGCTTATCAAATTGATGAAGATTCCCAAAAATGTTGCGGACGAAGTTTCGAAGATGCGTTTATTATTGCAAATTCAACTCTTTTCGGAATACATGAAACGAATGGAATAGATTTAGAATTAAAAGCTTATGATGAAGCTCATAATTATACTTCTAAAAAAACTGATTTTGCAATAAAGTATGCTTTTGAGGTTTCTGAATGGGAAATTCCTCATTATATAAAAGAAGGCTTAATCTGGCTTTCTGAAAAAGAACCAGATAAAGTTTTAAGTACTGACGTTATAAAATAAATTGGCTTATGAGCAATCCAGCTGAAAAAGCATCAGAAGAAACTTTAAAAAGGATTTATACTGCATTAAATAATGGCAATTCATTTAGAGTTGAAGCAGGTGCTGGTGCCGGTAAAACATATTCTTTAATAAATGCCTTACATTATCTGATAAATCAAAAATCTGCACTACTTCAAAGAGAGTTTCAGAAAATTGCTTGTATAACTTATACTAATGTTGCGACTGATGAAATTAAAAGCAGGATAGATAATCATCCATCAGTTTTTGTTGATACAATTCATGGTTTTTGTTGGTCGTTACTACAAGGTTTTCAAGCCCAGATGAGAGAGGAAATCAAAATTTTAAATGATGAAAAATTAAATGATAAAATAGAAGAAGCTGGGGGATTAAAAAAACAAAGGATTATATATGATTTAGGCTATCGGAGAGCATCTGAAAAAGAAATCTTTATTCATCATGATAATGTAATACAGCTTTTCACTGCCTTATTGTCAAAAGAAAAGTTTACCAGTATTCTTAAAAGCCAATATCCAATAATTTTTATTGATGAATATCAAGATACTAATATTGAATTGGGTAAAGCAATAATATCAAATTTGGTAGAATCCAAATCTGATTTACAAATAGGATTATTTGGCGACCATTGGCAAAAGATATACGATGAAGGCATTGGCGAAATGGTATCTGATAAAATTGTGGAGATTGGAAAAAATGCAAACTTCAGGTCAGAACAGAAGATTGTTAAATTTTTGAACAGAATGCGTCCACAGCTCCCCCAAATGGAAAAAATCCCCTTTCTAACGGTGAAATTAAAGTCTTTCATACAAACAATTGGGGTGGTATTAGAAGAGATGGGAAAGGTGGTGGGCATTGGACTGATGATTTACCCGAAAATGAAGCTAGAAAATATTTTAGAGATGTAAAAGATAGATTGACAGCTGATGGATGGGAATTTTCTTGCGAAAAGACTAAAATATTAATGCTTACAAATTCAGTTCTTGCAAGAGAACAAGGTTATAGTAATATTACAAAAGTCTTTGATTATCCTGATGATTATTTGAAAATGCAGGATAAATACATTGATTATTTTGTAAATGTGATTGAGCCAGTGTCAAACCTTTATAGCACTAAGAAATATGGTGAAATGTTAAAAGCAATTGGCATGAGAACACCACGCCTGAAAAATCATAAAGATAAAAAATTGTGGAATGACAGCTTAAATAAATTAGTATCTTACAGAAATGGTGGAACTATTGAAGATATAATTGAGTGTTTAAAAGAAACACAAAAACCCAGATTGTCAGCTAAAATAGAGGAATCAGAAGAGAGGTACCATTTACTTAAAGATTTAACGGAATTTGAAGATGATGCTGATAAACGATTTGTTTCAAAAATAAAGGCACTCAAAACAGTTAATTACTCGGAAGTAATTGAACTTGCAAAGTATATAGATGACAAAACACCATTTTCAACTAATCATGGGGTGAAAGGAGCTGAATTTGAGAATGTTTTAGTAGTCTGTGGTCGAGGGTGGAATAAATATAATTGGAACCAGTTTTTAAGCTGGGAAAATGAAGGAGTACCCGTTGGAAAAGAAGATTCATTTAACCGAAATAGAAATCTTTTTTATGTATCATGCTCAAGACCCAAAAAAAGACTAGCTGTTTTATTTACTCAAAAATTATCTGATTCAGCAATAACTACATTGAATAAGTGGTTTTTACCTGAAAACATCTTTCCAATATAGTTTTTTGTATATAGGGAATTCATTTTTCCCTATCTTAGCTCCGCTATCCGTCAAGGGTATAATTGAAAAATTATGCCCAACATACTCGATTATTACCTTCAAGCAAGTCC